>JBEBBF010000316.1:0-2559 GCA_041158545.1 Pseudomonadota bacterium
CCAGGTCTTCATCGCCAGGGTCTGGCCGCCGTTCAGGCCGAACCAGACAAAATAGAGCAGCACCACCGCAAAGAAATGGATTTGCACCAGCGCCGGGTGGGCCGAGCTTTGCGTCGCGAGGCCGTAGGCGATATGGGGCACGATGAAGGTGACGGAGAGGATGCCAAGCAGCAGCAGGATTTCGTACAGCATGCTGGCGACGCGGCGGGTGAGGCTGGGGCGGGGAAGGGGCATGCGCGGGGCTTATTTCGTTTTCGGGTTTGCGGCGTCGCTGCCGGTGGCCTGGGCCTGCAGTCGGGCTTTTTCTTCGTCGGGCAAGCTGGTGTAGGCCTGCCAGTGCTGGCGAATCCGGGATTTTTCTTCGGCGGGTAGCCGGTTGAATTCCCGATAACGGTCACGGGCGTTCTGCCTTTCGCTGGTGCTGAGGCTGGCCCAGGGCCGCATCCGTTCCTGCATCCGCTGTTGCTCGTCCGCGCTCATGTACGGGTAGCGCTGTGCGATGCCCAGCCATTTGCGGCGCTGGTAGTTGGCAAGCTGGTCCCACTCCTCCTGCAGCGGCGCCAGAATCTGGCGTTGCGGCAGACTGAGCTCCCTCCACAGGGGCTGCGGCGGGATGGCGACAAGCGACGGCGGGACCGTGTTCTGAGCCTGGGCGGTGGCGGCGAGCACCAGCCAGAGGATTAACGCTGCGAACTGCTGTCGAGCCATGCCTTGAAACCCTTGTCGAGGAAGGCTTCCGGAGGAATGTCGTCGGAAAGCAGGGCGCTATCCACGTCTTCCATATCGTCAATCACGGATTGGGCGTGCCAGTAGAAGCTGATGGCCATGCCGATCAGCAGCGCGATGCCGGAGAGCAGCAGGCGACGGCGAGGCGAGAACAGGTAGTCCTGCAAGCCACCCAGGGTCGTGACCAAGCGGCTGGTGCTGGCCGGGCGCTGTCGGGCCAGGGCCAGTTTGCGGGCGTGGGCCAGTTTCCGGGTCGTGCGGTCATCCAGGTCCGGCAGGCCCTGGTTCAGGCGCCGGCTCAGGCGGCGGGCCATCTGTTCTTCGTTCATAGCGTGACTCCTTTTTGCGCCAGTGCCGCGGCCAGCGTGTGGGTGGCGCGGGAACAGTGGGTTTTGACGCTCCCTTCTGAGCAGCCCATGGCGGCCGCGGTTTCGGCCACATCCATGTCCTCCCAGTAACGCATCAAGAACGCTTCTCGTTGACGGGGCGGGAGTTTGGCAATTTCACCTTCGATCAGCCCGAGGACTTCCTGCTGGCTGAGGGCGGTTTCCGGTGTGACCCGCTGGGTGGCGCCGGGTTCGCTGTTGAGGGTCTCCAGGGGATCGTGGTCTTCGTCATCATCGGGGACCAGCGAGGAAAACAGGGTGGTCCAGGTCGAGCGGACCTTGCTGCGGCGGTAGTAGTCGCGGATGGTGTTCTGCAGGATGCGCTGGAACAGCATCGGGAACTCTTCGGCCGGGCGATCGCCGTATTTTTCCGCCAGTTTCATCATGCTGTCCTGGACAATGTCCAGGGCCGCATCCTCGTCGTGCACGGCGAACATCGCCTGCTTGAAGGCGCGCCGCTCGACGGATTCGAGAAAACTGGATAGTTCCTTGGGGGAAGACAGAGGGTGACGCCTTGTGAAAATCCTTGATAAATCAAGGGTTATTTTAATTGTGCCTTGACCAAAACAGGCCTGTCGATTAACTTTGCGGGTTTTCCAAGCAAACAGCTAATTAGGCCAAGCAATGATGATCTCCGGTGCGGAAATTGTAATCAGGTGCCTGCAGGAAGAAAAGGTCGAGCACGTTTTCGGGTATCCCGGCGGCTCCGTCCTGCACATCTACGACGAACTGTTCAAGCAAGACCAGATCAAGCACATCCTGGTCCGGCACGAACAGGCGGCAGTCCATGCTGCTGATGCCTACTCCCGTTCCTCGAACAAGATAGGCGTCGCGCTGGTCACCTCCGGCCCTGGGGTCACCAATGCCGTGACCGGCATTGCCACGGCCTACATGGACTCCATCCCGATGGTGGTGCTGACCGGCCAGGTGCCGACGGCCTACATCGGCCAGGATGCCTTCCAGGAGTGCGACGCCGTCGGCATCACCCGTCCCTGCGTCAAGCACAACTTCCTGGTCAAGGACGTGCGCGACCTCGCCACGACGATCAAGAAGGCCTTCCATATCGCCGCTACCGGCCGTCCCGGCCCGGTGGTTGTGGATATTCCCAAGGACATCACCGCCGCCCGCTGTGAGTTCGAATATCCGAAGTCGATCCAGATGCGCTCCTACAACCCGGTGATCAAGGGGCATCTGGGGCAGATCAAGAAGGCGGCACAACTGTTGCTGGAAGCCAAGCGTCCGATCATCTACACCGGCGGCGGCGTCATCCTGTCCGATGCAGCGGAACAGCTGACCAAGCTGGCGCACAAGCTGAATTTCCCGGTGACCAATACCCTGATGGGTTTGGGCGGTTACCCGGCAACGGACAAGCAGTTTGTCGGCATGCTGGGCATGCACGGTACGTTCGAAGCAAATAACGCCATGCATTACGCCGATGTGATTCTGG
>JBEBBF010000317.1:0-10565 GCA_041158545.1 Pseudomonadota bacterium
GCCCGGAAGGCGGGCTGGAGCTGATCGAAATCGCCCCTGGCGTCGACCTGGAGCGGGACATCCTCGGCCAGATGGACTTCCGCCCGGCGATCAGCCCGCGGCTGCGGCGCATGGACACCCGCATCTTCCGCGACGAGCCAATGGCGCTGCGCGGCGACATCCTGTCGCTGCCGCTGGAAGAGCGCCTGGTCCATGACGGCAAGCAGGACCTGTTCTTCGTCAATTTCGAAGGCCTCAGCATCCGCAGCGAGGACGACATCCTGCGCATCCAGGATCTGGTCGCGGAACGGCTGGAGCCGGTCGGCCACAAGGTTGCGGCGGTGGTGAATTACGACAACTTCACGATCCACCCGGAACTGCTCGACCGCTACGCCGAGATGGTCAGCGCCGTGATCGACCGCTACTACACCGGCGTCACCCGCTACACCACCAGCTCCTTCATGCGGGCCAAGCTCGGCGATGCCCTGACGCGGCGCAACGTCGCCCCGCATATTTTTGAAAGCGCCGAAGAAGCCCTGAGCCGGCTGGAGGCCGGCGCCGGCCAGATCGGCCACTGAGCCCAAGGGTCGGGGCGACCCACGGTCGCCCCCGGCACGCCGGCGGGAGACGGGTCCGGCCCGTTCAGCCCAGGCCGTTCGCCACCGCCCACACCGCCGCTTCGACGCGGGAGCGGAACTTCAGCTTCTTCAGCATGTTGCGGATATGGACCTTGACGGTGCCTTCCATGATGTCGAGTTCGCGGGCGATGAGCTTGTTCGACATCCCGGCGGCCAGGCATTTCAGGATGGTGTTTTCCCGCTCGGTCAGGCTGGCGTGCTGGCGTTCCTCGCTGCGGCTTTCCTCGCGCAGCGCGGTGGCGAGCAGGGAGGTCAGTTCCGGGCTGATCGCGGTGCGGCCTTCCATGGCGCCGCGGATCATCTGCAGGATGTCGGTCGGGTCGTTGTCCTTCAGGATGTAGCCGTCGGCGCCGGCGCGAATCGCGGCGATCAGGTCTTCCGGGGCGTTGGAAACGGTGATCAGGATGATCCGGGCTTCGATGCCCAGGTCGCGCAGCGTGCGCAGGGTTTCCAGGCCGTCCATGCCCTTCATGTTGAGGTCGAGCAGGATCAGATCCGGGTCGTGCAGCCGGGCAAGGTCGATGCCCTCCTGGCCGCCCGCGGCTTCGGCGACGACTTCGAAGCCTTCCTCCAGCGCCAGCAACTGGCGGAGGCCGCGGCGGAACAGCGGATGGTCATCGATGATCAGGACGCGAAGGGTTTCGGACACAGGCTGGGTCATGGGTTCATTCACTCAGGGTGGAGTCGTCAGGATTGGACTGCCGCACCTTTTGCGGCAGGAAATGCAGGCTGATGCGGGTGCCCTGGCCGGGGGCGGAGTCGAGACTCAGCCGGCCGGCGAGGATTTGCGCCCGGTCGTGCATGATGTTTACCCCGAAGTGGTTGGTCGGAGTATGGCGTGGATCAAATCCGTGACCGTCGTCCTCGATCCGGACGTGGATCGCCGACAGCGCATCCAGCGTGATGCGGACGCTGGCGTGGCGGGCGCCGGCGTGGCGCTCGATGTTGGACAGCGCCTCGCGGATGATCCGGATCACGTGCATTTCCTCGTTGCCGGAAAGCACCAGGCCGGACAGGGAATTGGACAATTCCACCGGGAAACCGAGTTTCAGCGAGAACTCGGCGATGGTTTCCTGCAGCGCGACGTTGAAGCCCCGTTCGTCGATGCGCAGCCGGAAGGTGACGATCAGCTCGCGCAGCTCCCGGTAGGCACCGGCGACGCCCTGCTTCAGCTCCTCGGTGATGGCCTGGACATCCTTGCCCTGCTCCAGGTTTTTCTCCAGCCGCGCCACCTGAATCTTCAGGTAGGACAGGGACTGGGCGATGGAGTCGTGCAGCTCGCGGGCGATCACCGAGCGCTCCTCCAGCACCGCCATCCGGTGCTTTTCCTCGGCGCGGCGCATGTTGCCCAGGGCGTTGGCGATGTGGTGGCCGACGGTCTCGATGACCCTGGCCTTTTCCCTGGGCAGCTCCCGGTTGTCGCGGAGCAGGATGGGCATCACCGCCCGCAGCCGGTCGCCGTCGCCGACCGGCAGCACCAGCCGGGTCGGACTGCCGATGACGCGGGGGCCGCTTTCGCCGGCCTGGGCGAAACAGCGGTGGCAATCGCCGCGGCTGCAAAGGTGCTCCGCCTCGCTCGGGGTCAGGTCGCCCAGCAGCCGGTGCGCCGGGAACTGGCCGTTTTCGCTGATGCAGATCAGGCTGTGGCCAAGTTCCAGTGCCGTTTCGACTTCCCGCAGCACGTCCTGAACCTTGTCCAGCGTCAGGTCGCTGGCCGAGAGCTGCTGGCTGATCCGGTAGAGCAATTCCAGGGATTCGTTGGTGCGGCGCAGCTCCTGGGTCTTTTGCGCCACCATGTCTTCGAGATGCCCGTACATCGTCGCGATTTCGCCGACCATGGAATTGAAGGCTCGGCCCAGCTGCCCCAGCTCGTCGGTACTGACATGCTCGACCCGCACCGAAAACGAGCCCTGGGACACGGTCTTCGCCGCATGCAGCAGGTGCGCCAGCGGCTGCAGCACCTGGCGCTGCAACAGCCAGATCGCCAGCAGGCTGAGCAGCACGACGCACAGCAGCAGCGCCAGCTGGAACAGGCGTAGCGAACGGGCCTTGCTTTCCAGCTCCTCCTCGATCAGCAGCACCGCGTAGTCGATCTGCTCGACGAACTGCGGCAGCTGCTCGGCAATCTGGCGCAGGGCTTCCGGATCGCCCTGGGTCGCCGCGTATTCGATCCGGCGGATGTCCTGGTTCCAGCGCTGCAGCAGCGCCCGCACCGCCTGCAGCGAGGGGTCATCCGGCGTCGACTTGACGGTGACGAAGCGCTCCAGGCTGAGCAGCCGCCGCTCGAAGGTTTTCATCGTCTCCACCGCCTGCGCCCGCCGCTCCGGTTGCAGCACTTCCGACAGGGTGCGGAAGGTCAGCATCCGCAGCGAACCCGAGACATTCACCGCGTTGGCGCGGCCGCTGATGTCGTCGGCGATCACCGTGGAAATCAGGATCGAAGCCAGCGAAAGCAGGGCCAGCACGCTCATCACCAGGCCGGCGCGGACCAGGACGGAATTGCGCAGCGTCTGCGCCAGGGAGGGGAAGAATCTTTGCATGTTCCGGTCGGGGGCTGCGGGCCCGGTTCCTTGGTACTAACCCCGGTGACATTGGTGGTAGGCCCTGGACACCAGCTTGCAGCGGGTCAAATTTCCATCTCCTTGATTTTACGGAAGGCCTGTCCGGGCCGAGGGAGAAAACACCTACCTCTTTGGGGGTAGCCCCCCGCATTTCCCCCCGCCCCAGGTGGCTTGTTGGCGGTGGCAGGAGGACTAGGATGCCCCTCCGATACAAGGCAAACCGCCGGTCCCGAACAGGTGACCGGAACGGACATGGAGGGCGAAATGAATATTTCCAGCGTAATCGTGATTCCCGGACCGGAGGCGAGCGAGCAGGTTGTCGCCGGGCTCAAGGCCATGGCCGGGGTCGAAGTGGCCGTGATCAGCCCGGAAGGCAAGCTGATCGTCACCATCGAAACCGAGGATGACCGGGAAACGGTCCGCACCTTCGAGAGCATCACCACGCTGGCGGGCGTGATGTCGGCTTCCATGGTCTTTCACCAGCAGGAAAACGAACCCGAAGCTGAAATTTCATTGGCGGCATAGCCGGACCGGCAAACCCGCACCGAGAAGGAGGTCTGAGATGACTGAAGTGAAGATGACACGACGCGATTTCATCAAGTCCAGCGCCGTTGCCGCCGCTGCGGCTTCCGCTGGCGTCGCCGCCCCCGGCACCGCCCTGGCCCAGGGCGCCGATGGCGTGCGCTGGGACAAGGGCGCCTGCCGCTACTGCGGCACCGGCTGCGGCGTGCTGGTCGGCGTCCGCGACGGCAAGGTGGTCGCCACCCAGGGGGACCCGGATGCGCCGGTGAATAAGGGCCTGAACTGCGTCAAGGGCTATTTCCTGTCCAAGATCATGTACGGCAAGGACCGGCTGACCCAGCCGATGCTGCGGATGAAGGATGGCAAGTTCGACAAGAACGGCGAATTTGCACCGATCAGCTGGAACCAGGCCTTCGACATCATGGCCGAGAAGGTCAAGGCCACGATGAAAGACCCCAACCAGGGTCCCTTCGGCGTTGCGATGTTCGGCTCCGGCCAATGGACCGTCTGGGAAGGCTACGCCGCCTCCAAGCTGATGAAGGCCGGCTTCCGCTCCAACAGCCTGGACCCGAACGCCCGCCACTGCATGGCCTCCGCCGTGGCCGGCTTCATGCGCACCTTCGGCATCGACGAACCCATGGGCTGCTATGACGACGCCGAACAGGCCGACGTCTTCGCGCTGTGGGGCTCCAACATGGCGGAAATGCACCCGATCCTGTGGTCGCGGATCACCAATCGCCGGCTGACCGCCAAGCATGTCCGCATCCATGTGCTGTCCACCTTCAGCCATCGCTCCTGCGAACTGGCCGACAACGAGCTGATCTTCAAGCCCCAGTCCGACCTGGCGATCCTGAACTACATCTGTAACTACATCATCCAGAACAACGCGGTGAATCAGGAGTTCGTCAAGAAGAACGTCAACTTCTTCAAGGGCGTCACCGACATCGGTTACGGCCTGCGCCCCAATCACCCGCTGGAACAAGTCGCCGGCAACAACGGCTACCCCGGCCCGGACGGCAAGCCCAAGGGCGACCCCAACGCCCACGCGCCGATCAGCTTTGATGATTTCGCCAAGTTCGTGTCCGAATACACCCTGGACAAGGCCCACGAAATCTCCGGCGTGCCCAAGGATCGCCTGGAAGCGCTGGCCAAGGCCTACGCCGACCCGAAGGTCAAGGTCACCAGCTACTGGACCATGGGTTTCAACCAGCACACCCGCGGCACCTGGGTGAACAACATGATCTACAACGTCCACCTGCTGGTGGGCAAGATCTCCGAACCGGGCAACAGCCCGTTCTCGCTGACCGGCCAACCCTCCGCCTGCGGCACCGCCCGGGAAGTGGGCACCTTCGCCCACCGCCTGCCGGCCGACATGGTGGTGATGAACCCGAAGCACCGGGAAGCCACCGAAAAGATCTGGAAGCTGCCCGCCGGCACCATCCCGGAAAAGCCCGGCTACCACGCCGTGCTGCAGTCGCGGATGGCCAAGGACGGCAAGATCGGCTTCCTCTGGACCACGACCACCAACAACATGCAGGCCGGTCCCAACGTCAACGAGGAAATCTACCCCGGCTGGCGTAACCCGAAGTGCTTCACCGTGGTCTCCGACGTCTATCCGACCGTCTCCGCGCTGTCCGCCGACCTGATCCTGCCCGCTGCCATGTGGATGGAAAAGGAAGGCATGTTCGGTAACGCCGAGCGCCGCGGCCAGATGTGGCGGCAGCAGGTCAAGGCACCGGGCAACGCCAAGTCCGACCTGTGGCAGTACATGGAATTCGCCAAGCGCTTCACCGTGGATGAAGTCTGGCCCGCCGACCTGCTGGCCAAGGCCCCGGAATTCAAGGGCAAGACCCTCTACGACGTGCTTTACGCCAACGGTCAGGTGAACAAGTTCCCGCTGAGCGAACTGAAGCGGGTGAACCAGCACGGCATCCCCGACTACAGCAACGACGAGTCGGAATACTTCGGTTACTACGTCCAGATGGGCCTGTTCGAGGAATACGCCACCTTCGGTCGCGGCCACGCCCATGACCTGGCCCCGTTCGAGACCTATCACAAGGTCCGCGGCATGCGCTGGCCGGTGGTGGATGGCAAGGAAACCCTGTGGCGCTTCCGCGAAGGCTACGATCCCTACGTCAAGAAGGGCGAAGGCGTCCGCTTCTACGGCTACCCGGATGGCAAGGCCAAGATTTTCGCGCTGCCCTACCAGCCCGCCGCCGAAATGCCGGACAAGGAATACGACCTGTGGCTCTGTACCGGCCGGGTGCTGGAACACTGGCATACCGGTTCGATGACCCGGCGCGTGCCCGAGCTGTACAAGGCCTTCCCGGATGCCGTGGTGTTCATGCACCCGGCCGACGCGGAAAAGCGGGGCTTGAAGCGCAACGACGTGGTCAAGGTGGCCTCCCGCCGCGGCGAAATCCAGCTGCGGGTGGAAACCAAGGGCCGGAACAAGCCGCCGGAAGGGCTGATCTTCGTGCCTTTCTTCGACGAGCACCGCCTGGTCAACAAGCTGACGCTGGATGCCACTTGCCCGATCTCGAAAGAGACGGACTACAAGAAGTGCGCCGCCAAGGTCGTCAAGGTCTGATTCACCACTGAGGAAAGTACGCGGCGCGCCGGTATGGGCGCCGCGCCCCAAACACCATGAACAGCACAACCCCACCCAAAGGACCGGCCCGTCGCCAGTTCCTGGTCGACACCGCCCGGCTTGCCTGCGGCGTCGGCCTGCTTGGGCTGGGCCTCGGGCTTTACGCCCGCCACGCCACGGCCTTGCCGCCGGCGGCCTTGCGTCCTCCGGGCGCCCTGCCGGAAACCGATTTTTCCGGCGCCTGCATCCGTTGCGGCCTTTGTGTCCGCGACTGTCCTTACGACATCCTGCACCTGGCCAAGCCGGAAGAGCCGATGAGCACCGGCACCCCGTATTTCGTCGCCCGCCAGGCGCCCTGTGAAATGTGCGACGACATTCCCTGCGTCAAGGCCTGCCCGACCGGCGCCCTCGACCATGGGCTGAAGAACATCAACGACGCCAGGATGGGTCTGGCGGTGCTGGTCGATCACGAAACCTGCCTGAATTTCCTCGGGCTGCGTTGCGACATCTGCTACCGGGTCTGCCCGGTGATCGACAAGGCCATCACGCTGGAGCCGCAGAGCAACGACCGCACCGGCAAACACACCCTGTTCCTGCCGGTGATTCATTCCGACCACTGCACCGGCTGCGGCAAGTGCGAAAAGGCTTGCCCGACCGAAATCGCCGCGATCAAGGTTTTCCCCCGTTACATGGCCAAGGGCCAGCTGTCCGCCCATTACCGGCTGGGCTGGGTGGAAAAGGAAAAGGCCGGCGCCAGCCTGGTCGCGCCGGACATCGAACATCGCTACAACCTGCCGGAAGGCATGCGCTATGAAAACGGCCAGGGTCTGAGCACCCAGCCACCGACCGACGCGCCGGCCCCGCTGAAGGCCTTCCAGGGAGGCAAGCTATGAGCGCGCCGAAACTGAAACCCGGCGCCGAAGCCCTGGCTGCCAAGGGCTGGCTGGGCGCGCACCGCTGGCTGCTGATGCGCCGCCTCTTCCAGAGCGTCGTGCTGCTCGCCTTCCTGATCGGTCCCTGGTTCGGCTGGTGGATCGTCAAGGGCAACCTGAATTACAGCTACACCCTGAACCTCCTGCCGCTGACCGACCCCTACGTGCTGCTGCAGGGCCTGCTGGCCGGGGAATGGCCGACTCGGCTGGCCTGGATCGGCGCCGGGCTGGTGCTGCTGACCTATCTGCTGCTCGGTGGCCGCGCTTATTGTTCCTGGGTCTGCCCGGTCAACGCCGTCACCGACCTCGCCGCCTGGCTGCGCCGCCGCTTCAACATCAAGGGCAGCCCGCAGATGTCGCGTCGCAACCGTTTCGGCATCCTGCTGATGACGCTGCTCGTCTCCGCCGTCACCGGCACCATCGCCTGGGAAATGCTCAACCCGGTGTCGATGCTGCACCGCGGCCTGATTTTCGGCTTCGGTCTGGCCTGGACCGTGGTGCTGGCGGTGTTCCTGTTCGACCTGTTCGTGATGCGTCACGGCTGGTGCGGCCACCTCTGCCCGGTCGGCGCCTTCTACAGCCTGATCGGCCGCTTCGCCGTGCTGCGCATCACCTTGCCGCAGCGGGAAGCCTGCCACGATTGCATGGACTGCTTTGCCGTCTGTCCGGAACAGCAGGTGATCCGCCCGGCGCTGAAGGCCCTGAAGGGCGCGCCGCCGGTGATCCTGGACGCCCAGTGCACCAACTGCGGGCGCTGCATCGATGTTTGTTCGAAGGAAGTTTTCGCCTTCGGCAGTCGTTTCAAACCCATCCAGCGCAATCCGGCCAACGTCGGCGGACAAACCCCTTCGACGTCGCAATGAACTTCATCCATTCCTCCGGGAGGAGCACATCATGAAAATGTCTTCAAAAATCGTACTCGCGACCCTTGTGGCTTCCGTGATTGGCTGCGCCA
Organism: Pseudomonadota bacterium; assembly: GCA_041158545.1. Lineage (GTDB taxonomy): Bacteria > Pseudomonadota > Gammaproteobacteria > Burkholderiales > Rhodocyclaceae > JBEBBF01. The sequence goes on from JBEBBF010000317.1 coordinate 8,178, forward strand.
CGGCCTTGCCGCCTGCCTCGATGCGCGGCGCCGCGGTCAATGCCGGCGATCCGGCCCCCGACCTCAAGCGCTATAGCGAAAAGACGCCGGGCGTCGGCGAGCAGAAGCTGATCACCCGCACCTTCTACACCCAGCCGCCGTTGATTCCGCACGGCATCGAGAAGTACGTCCCGCTGACTGCCGAAGAAAACGCCTGCATGGACTGCCACCAGACCCAGGAACTGCGCGGTCAGAAGGTGCCGCAGATCGGCAAGAGCCACTTTGTTGCCAACGCCACCGACAAGGCCGGCAAGCCGGTGCTGGAAATGACCCGCTTCCAGTGCGACAGCTGCCATGTGCCGCAGGTTGACGCCCAGCCGCTGGTGGAAAACCGCTTCATCGGCGCCACCAGATAAGCCTTTCCCCACCCACCCCACCGGAGTCTTCACCATGAAAAAAGCAAATCTCCTGATCAGCGCCGGCTTCCTCGCCCTGGCTTTCCAGGCCCCCGCCCAGGCCGCCGACGAAGAAGCCGCCAAGGCGCTGCTCCAGTCCAACAACTGCACCCAGTGTCACGGCATCAAGAAGGACAAGGACGGCCCGTCCTTCCTGAAGACCGCCGAGAAGTTCCAGGGCAAGGCCACCGCTGTGGACGACATCGTCAAGCACCTGACCTCCGGCAAGAAGGTCAAGCTGGCGGACGGCACCAGCGAAGAGCACAAGATCGCCAAGACGATTCCGCCGAATGACACGGCGCAGCTGAAGAACCTGGCCCAGTGGATCCTCTCCGTCAAGTAAGCCCGCCTCGCCCCCAACCCCAAGAGAACCCAGGGAGAACAACACCATGAGCAGTCCTGACACGCACAACTCCGGCGGTTTCTGGGCCATGTTGCGCCGGCCCAGCGCCAGATACTCGCTGCTGACCCTGCTGGTCGCCGGCTTCTTTGGCGGCATCATCTTCTGGGGCGGCTTCAACACCGCCATGGAAGCCACCAACACCCTGGAGTTCTGCGTCAGCTGCCATGAAATGCGGGACACGGTGTACGAGGAATACAAGTACTCGATCCACTATTCCAACCGCACCGGCGTCCGCGCCGTCTGTTCCGACTGCCACGTGCCCAAGGACTGGACCCACAAGATCATCCGCAAGATGAAGGCCAGCGGCGAAGTCTGGGGCAAGCTGACCGGCAGCATCGACACCAAGGAAAAGTTCGAAGCCAAGCGCCTGGAACTGGCCACCCACGAGTGGGAACGGATGAAGTCCCGCGACTCCATCGAATGCCGCAACTGCCACAGCTTTGACGCCATGAGCCCGGACATCCAGAAGAAGATGCCGTACAAGAAGCACATGGAAGCCAAGGCCGCCGGCAAGAGCTGTATCGATTGCCACAAGGGCATCGCCCACAAGCTGCCCAAGGGCTACAAAGACCCGAACGCCCTGGACGACGAAGAATAAGCCGCCCGGATCAGCCATGTCTCAGCGCAAGTCCAAACCCGTGGAAACCGGCCACCTGCTCCGCGACCTCCCCCTGGCCGAGTGCCTGGAGGCCGCGCAGCTGGAAGCCGTTGCCCAGCGCTGTCGGGAACGGGTCCTCAGCCGGGGGGAAATCCTCTTTCACCGCGGCGACCCGACCCAGGGCTTTTATGGCGTGCTCGAAGGTCAGATCAAACTGGCCTTCTCCGCGCCGGATGGCAATGAGAAAGTCGTCGAACTGGTCGGCGCCCGCCAATGCTTCGGCCAGATCGCGATGCTCACCGGCGCCACCCACCTGCTGATCGCCGAAGCCATGTGCGACAGCCGGGTCGTGCTGATCCCGCGGGAAGTCACCTTCGAATTGCTCGACAGCCACCCCTGCTTCGCCCGGCAGATGCTGCAGGACATGGCCCAGCGCTCCCGCGACCTGCTGCAGGACGTGGAAACCTACACCCAGCAGACCAGCGCCCAACGGGTCGTCAGCTATCTGCACCAGCATTGCCAGGACGCCGCCACACCGACGGAGAAATTCCAGATCACGCTGCCGGCCTCCAAGCAAATCATCGCCTCCCGCCTCAGCCTGACCCCGGAGACGCTCTCCCGGATCTTCCACGAGCTCTCCGCAGCCGAACTGATCGACGTGCATGGCAAGCAGATCACCATCCACAACATCAGCCGACTAAGGGCCTACGCATCCTGAGGCGTTGGGGCGGCCTGGCCGCCCTTTTTTTCGCCCGGCTTCCACGGCCCGCTTTCCGGTCCACATCCCAGCCCAGGCCACGCCGGCCACCCCGCAATCCCCACCCCGCCCCTGCCGCGCCACCCCGCACGCCGCCGGGCTTTCCAGCGCCGCCACCGGTACTCGATAATGCCGGCCCATTCCCACCTGCCGGCTGAACCATGCTCGACGACATCAAGAAAACCCTCTGGGCCAC
>JBEBBF010000318.1:0-3282 GCA_041158545.1 Pseudomonadota bacterium
CAGGGCCTCATAGGCCTTGGCGGGCACGCAGTAGAAAACCGGCTCGTTGCGGTTGAGGATCGCCACCGGGAAGCCTTCGCCAGCGGCCACGGTGCCCATCGGGTTTTTCTTCAGCGTCGAAACGCTGGCGCTGGTGTCACTGAGTATCCGGCTGACCATGGCAACTCCTGGGTGCTGATAGAGATGCTTTTAATAGTACCAACAAAGGCACCATCTGGCAGTCCGCCGCCCGCGCAGATTACAAACTTGTAATCCGGGCGTCAGCGCCCGGTGGGGGGTGGCGCGGCAGACTGTTCGGGAAATCTGACGGAGAACCCCTCATGCGCCTGATCCTTGGCCTTTGCGCCCTGCTGTTGCCCACCCTGCCGGCTTGGGCTGGCCACGAACACCACCACGGCGGCGAAGCCCAGACGGCCGCCCCCAGCGCCGCCCCCGGCGCCGCACTCAGCGACGGCGTCGTCAAGAAGATCGACAAAGCCGCCGGCGAAGTCGTGATCCAGCACGGGCCGCTGCCGTCGATTGGCATGCCGGCGATGACCATGAGCTTCGGCGTTGCTGATCCCCGCTGGCTGGACAAGTTCAGCCCCGGCATGAAGATTCGTTTTGCCGCGGCGATGAAGCGGGAACAGGTCATCGTCAGCCGTTACGAAGTCGCACCATGACACTGAGGCTGGCGCTGCTGCTGTGCGGCTTTTGTGGGGTGGTGAACGCCGCCACGCCGCTGGATGCGCTGCTGCAGGCGGCGCGGGCGGCCAACCCGGACTGGCAGGCCGCCCAGCTGGACGCCGCCGCTGCCGCCGAGAAGATCGAGGCGGCCGGCGCCCTGCCCGACCCGCTGCTGCGGATCGAACTGGAAAACCTGACCCGCAACGGCAGCCAGAGCCCGACGCTGGCCCCTGGCCGGGTCGGCGACAGCAAATACAGCCTGCTGCAGCCGCTGCCCTTCTGGGGCAAACGGGATTTGCGCCAGGAACTGGCCAGCCGCCAGGCCGAACTGGCGCGGGGCCGGGCCGGGGAAACCTGGGCCGACACCGCCGCCCGGATCAAGAATCTCTACACCCAGCATTGGCTGGACAGCCAGAGCCGGCGTCTCGGCCTGGAAAACATCGCGCTGACCGAGCGGCTGGAGCAGATCGCCCACACCCGCTACGCCAGCGGCCTGGCGCCGCAGCAGGACGCCATCCGCGCCCAGGTCGAACGCACCGGGCTGGAAAGCGAACTGCTGGCGCTGGACAGCGAATTGCAGCAATTGCGCGCCGGGCTGAACGCGCTGCTGGCCCGGCCGGTCGCCACGCCCCTGCCGGAAACCGACGCGCTGCCGCCGCTCCCCGCCCCGCTGGACGCGGCGGCGCTGAAACAACGGCTGTTCGCCGGCAATCCCCTGTGGCAACAGGCGGAAGCCGGCGTCGGCGGCGCCGAAACCAGCCGCGATCTGGTGTATCGCAACCGTTACCCGGATTTCACCGTCGGCGTCGTGCCGATGCAGGTGCAGAGCCGGGTCGAAAGCTGGAGCCTGATGTTCGAAATGAACCTGCCGCTGCAGCAGGCCAGCCGGCGCAGCCAGGAACGGGAGGTGGAACGGCAGCTGGAAGCCGCCCAGGCCCGGCGCAACGCGCTGCGCCACCGGCTGGAAAGCGAACTCGACGCCATCCTCGCCGGGCTGGAAAGCGCCCGTCTGAGTGAAACCCTGAACCGGCAACGCCTGTTGCCGCAGGCGGAACTGAGCTTCCAGGCGGCGCTGGCCGGCTACGAAAACGGGCAGGTCGATTTCGCGACGCTGCTCGACGCCCAGCGCCAGATTCGCGCCGCCCGGCTGGCGCTGCTGAAGGCCAGAGCCAGCCAGCAGCTGCGCCTGGCCGACCTCGAACGCCTGCTCGGAGAACCCCTGTGAGCCCTGCCCTGCCCCGCCGTTTACCCCTCTGGCCCCTGCTGACCCTGCTCGCCGGCCTCGGCCTCGGTTACACCCTGGGCCAGGGTTCCGGATCAGCGCCCGCCGCGGCTGGCGCCAGCTCCGCCGGCAACGGCGGCCGGACCCTCCTCTATTACCGCAACCCGATGGGCCTGCCGGATACCTCGCCGGTGCCGAAAAAAGACCCGATGGGCATGGATTACCTGCCGGTTTACGCCGACGAAGCCGGCGCCGCCGCGGCAGACAGCAGCAGCGTCACGCTGACGCCGGGCAAGGTGCAGCAGCTGGGCGTGGTCAGCGAAACCGCGGCAATGCGGGTGCTCGACAGCGGCTTCAGCGCCAGCGGCCGGGTCGAGATCGACGAACGCCGCATCCATACCGTAACCGCCAAGTTTTCCGGTTACATCGAACAGCTCCACGTCGCCACCAGCGGCCAGCCGGTCACCCGCGGCCAGAGCCTGTTCGAGGTGTACAGCCCGGAGCTGGTGTCGGCGCAACGGGAATACCAGCTGGCCAGCCAGGGCGTCAGCAAGCTGGCCGGGGCCGGCGAGGAAGCCCGCCAGGCGATGGCCCGGCTGGCGGAATCCAGCCTGCAACGGCTGCAGAACTGGGACATCCCGCCGGAGCAGGTCAAACAGCTGGCCCAGGGCGGCGAATTGCGGCGGACCCTCAGCCTGCGGGCGCCGGTTTCCGGCGTGGTCCTCGACAAGAAGGTGGTCGCCGGCCAGCGTTTCCAGGCCGGGGACGTGCTGTTCCAGCTGGCGGACACCCGGCGTATCTGGGTGCTGGCCGATGTGTTCGAGCAGGATCTGGCGCAGCTTCGCCAGGATCAGCCGGTGGACGTGCGGATCAACGCCTACCCCGGCGAGCGTTTCGCCGGGCGGATCGCCTATCTCTACCCGACCCTCAACGCCGACACCCGGACCATCGCGGTGCGGATCGAGCTGGACAATCCCGCCGGCCGGCTGAAGCCGGGGATGTACGCCAGCGTGCAGTTCGCCCCGGCGCAGGCCAGGCCGGTGCTGACGGTGCCGACCTCGGCGGTGATCGACAGCGGCCAGCGCCAGGTGGTGATCGTCCGCCGCGATGCGGGCCATTTCGCGCCGCGGCCGGTCGAGGTCGGGCGCCGCGGTGGCGAGTATCTGGAAATCCTGCGCGGGCTGGCGGCCGGCGACGAGGTGGTGGTGTCGGCGCATTTCCTGCTGGATGCCGAGAGCAATCTGAAGGCGGCCTTGCAGCAGTTGGCGCCGCCGGAGTCCGCCAATGCCGCGCCGCAGGCGGGCAAGCCGGCCAGCGCGACCGTCGCCCACCACGGCGAAGGCAAGCTGAACGGCAGCGATGCCGCCGCCGGCAGCGTCAGCATCAGCCATGCC
>JBEBBF010000319.1:0-2637 GCA_041158545.1 Pseudomonadota bacterium
CACGGTTGCCGCCGAGGATTATCTCATCAAGGCCCAGCGGATCGCCCGCAACGGTGAACCGACCGCTAGTTTCCATCTGGCTGAAATCCATTACCGCAAGGGCAATCTGGAAGAAGCACGGCGACAGGTGGGTGATGCGCTCCGTCTGCTCCAGCAGCCCGGTGCCGAGGTGCTGTGGCTGGCGCTGCGGATCGAACGCAAGCTGGGCAATCGGGGCCAGGAAGCCGAAATGGCGGCGCGTTTGCGCAAGGAATACCCGAATTCCCGGGAATATCAGGATTTTCTCAAAGGTAATTTTGAATGAACGAGCAGACAGTCGACGGCTTGCCCGTGCCGGGGGGTGACAGCGCGCCGGAGATCAGCCCGGTGAGCATTGCGCCGCTGCCCGTCGGGCAGCAATTGCGCCAGGCCCGGGAAGCCCGTGGTTTTACGCTGACCCACATTGCCGCCCAGCTGAAGCTGGGGGAAAAGCAGTTGCAGGCCCTGGAAAGCGGTGACTGGCACCTGCTGCCGGGCGCTACCTTCATCCGGGGCTTTGTCCGCAACTACGCCCGGCTGGTGCAGCTTGACCCGGAACCCTTGATGCAGCAGCTCAATAGCGTGCTGAACGCGGCGGTGGCCCGGATTGAATTGCCCGCGGCGATTTCCGGCAATATCCCGTCCTCCCATCACGGCGGCCTGCGGCAGCGCGATCTGCTGGCGGTGTTGTTCGGCCTGCTGATTCTGGCGCTGGCGACCGCGGCGTATTTCTTCGTCCCCGAAGACCTGTTCAGCCGGATCAGCCTGCCCAGCTGGCTGGAGATGCGTGAAGAAGTGCCGGCACCCAAGGCCGCAGAACCCGCTTTCCCGCCGGGCGTACCGCCGGGCACCACGCCCGTCGTGCCGCCGGAAACCGCGCCGGCACCCGCCGCCAATGAGGCCCCCGCTGCGCCGGCACCCCTGGCGCCGCCTGCCGTCGAAGCACCGGCGGCGGCCCAGTCCGGCATGTCGGCCCAGCCGGCTCCGATACCTGTGGTTTCGGTCCCCGTGGCGCCGACTGCCGACAAGTCGGCGGATCGTCAGAGCTTGCGCCTGGTGTATGTCGGGGAATCCTGGGTCGAAGTCCGGGATCGCACCGGCACCGTGCTGCATTCGCAGCGCAGCTTCGCCGGCAACGAGCAGCGCATCAGCGGCCAGCTGCCCTATTCGGTGGTGGTCGGCAATGCCAAGGCGGTCAAGGTCTATTTCCGTGACCAGCTGATCGATGTCAGCCCCTACGTCCGCGGCGACGTGGCCCGTTTCAATCTGGAGTAAGCCGGCATGAGCAGTGGGCAAGTCCAGCGCCGGTTGACCCGGCAGTGCCGCATTGGCCGGGTGGTCCTCGGTGGTGGCGCACCGGTGGTGATTCAGGCGATGACCAATACGGATACCGCCGACTATGTCGCCACCGCCGTGCAGTGCGCCGAACTGGCGCGGGCCGGTTCGGAAATGGTGCGGATTACCGTCAATACCCCGGAAGCCGCGGCCGCAGTGCCGCGTATCCGTGCGCATCTGGACCGGATGAACTGCGATGTGCCGCTGATCGGCGACTTCCATTACAACGGCCACCGGCTGCTGACCGATCATCCGGACTGCGCCGCGGCCCTGGCCAAGTACCGGATCAACCCCGGCAACGTGGGTTTCGGCAAGAAGAAGGACGAGCAGTTTGCCCGGATGATTGAACTGGCCTGCCAGTACGACAAGCCGGTGCGGATCGGCGTCAATTGGGGCAGCCTCGACCAATCGGTGCTGGCCCGGATCATGGACGAAAACGCCAGTCGAGCCGTGCCGCTGACCGCCGGCGAGATGATGCGCGAAGCCATGGTCACGTCGGCGCTGGAGTCGGCGGCTCGCGCCGAGGAAATCGGTCTGGCCGGCGAGAAGATCATCCTGTCCTGCAAGGTTTCCGCGGTACAGGATCTGGTGGCGATTTACCGCGAACTGGCCGCCCGCGCCGATTACGCCCTGCATCTCGGGCTGACCGAGGCCGGCATGGGCAGCAAGGGCATCGTCGCCTCGACGGCGGCGCTGGCGGTGCTGTTGCAGCAGGGCATCGGCGACACCATCCGGGTATCGCTGACTCCGGAACCGGGCGAAAGCCGGACCAAGGAAGTGATCGTCGCGCAGGAGATCCTGCAGACGATGGGCTTGCGGGCTTTCACGCCGATGGTCATCGCTTGCCCCGGTTGCGGTCGCACCACCAGCACCTTCTTCCAGGAGCTGGCCCAGGTGGTGCAGAACCATGTCCGGCAGCGGATGCCGGAATGGCGGAACGAATACGATGGCGTGGAAAACCTGACGCTGGCGGTCATGGGTTGCGTGGTCAATGGTCCAGGTGAATCCAAGCACGCCAACATCGGCATTTCCCTGCCGGGAACCGGCGAAGCGCCGGCGGCACCGGTATTCGAGGACGGCGAAAAGACCGTCACCCTGCGCGGCGAGGGCATCGCCGGCGAATTTTTGCAAATCATCGAGCGCTACGTGGCGCGTACGTACACAAGAAAAATCCATTCATGAGTCAAAGCCTCAAATCCGTCCGCGGCATGAATGACATCCTGCCGGCGGAAGCCGAGTTCTGGGAGTTGTTCGAGGAAACCGTGCGTTCCTGGCTGAAAAGCT
>JBEBBF010000320.1:0-5361 GCA_041158545.1 Pseudomonadota bacterium
GCGGCAATACTTCGAATTCCTGCTCGCCCAGGAAAACGGCAACATGACCCGCGTCGCCGACCGCGCCGGCCTCGAACGCACCCACCTCTACCGCAAGCTGAAACAACTCGGCGTCAGCCTCGGCAAGCGGGGCGAGGAGCGGAGTGAGGACAAGGAAGAGCGGGAAGAGACCTGAACGGCTCGCCGCCGGCACCGGGCGAACCCGGCGCCGGCTGGCCCCGGGTCAGCCCAGCAACTGGCGTTGCAGCAGGAAAGTCCCGGCACCGGCCAGGTAGCCGATCAATGCCAGGCCGCTGACCCGCTTCAGGTACCAGATGAACTGGATCTTCTCCAGGCCCATCGCTGCGACGCCGGCGGCAGAGCCGATGATCAGGATGGAACCGCCAGTACCGGCGCAGTAGGCGAGGAACTGCCACAGGAAGTGATCGGTCGGGTATTGCTCCAGGCTGTACATCCCCATCGCCGCGGCCACCAGCGGCACGTTATCGACGATGGCGCTGACGATGCCGATGATCAGCACGATGACTTCCAGCTGGCCCACCGTCTGATTCAGCCAGCCCGCCAGTGCAGCGAGCAAACCGGTGTGCTCCAGCGTCGCGACCGCGAGCAGGATGCCGATGAAGAAAACGACCGAGCTCAGATCGATCCGGCTCAGCGCGTGGGTCAGGCTCAAGTGCTGCCGATGCGCCTCGGTCTTGTGCCGATGTACCAGATCGCCGACCAGCCACAGCAGGCCCAGACCGAACAGGATGCCCATGAAAGGCGGCAGGTGCGTCACGGTCTTGAAAATCGGCACCGCGACCAGGATGCCTATCCCGAGGAAAAACATCAGCTGGCGTTCGAATTCGGAGGTCTGGGCAAGATTGCCTTCGGCGCGGGGAGAGAGCTCGACCTCCCGGCCGCGGAGCGGCAGCGTGCAAATCGCCAGCGGCAGCAACAGGCTGACCAGCGCAGGCAGCAATACCGACTGGACGATGGCCAGCGAACTGATCTGGCCGCCGATCCAGAGCATGGTGGTGGTGACGTCTCCAATGGGTGACCAGGCGCCGCCGGAGTTGGCAGCGATCACGATCATGCCTGCGAACAGCAGCCTGTCCTGGTGTCGGGACAACAGCTTGCGGGTCAGCGAAATCATCACGATGGTGGTCGTCAGATTGTCGAGGATGGCGCTGAGGAAAAAAGAGACCAGAGCGACCAGGACCAGCAGGGAAGTCATTCGGGTGGTGCGAATGCGGTGGGTGATCACCGCAAAGCCATTGTGGGCATCGATGACTTCGACAATGGTCATTGCTCCCATCAGGAAGAAAACGATTTGAGCGGTAGCCATCACCGTTTCGCCCAGTTGCTCGCCGATCAGGTGGGCATCGCCGCTTCCCAGGGCGTAAATCGTCCACAGCAGGCCGGCTCCCACCAGGGCAGAAGCGGATTTGTTGATGTGCAGAGGGTGTTCAAGCGCAATCGCCGCATAGGCGAGGATGAAAATCAGGATGAGTGCAGTGAGCATGGTTTGATCCGGTTCCGGGTTGGCATAGGAGGACAAAGCGACGCAGCACGGCGTGGCGGTGGCCCGGTGGCCGGATCAGCAACAGGAAAAAACCGGAAGAAGGCGGGGCGGTAGGGGCGGGCGGCAAGGCAAAGCCGCAGGGCCAGCGGGCAAAAGCCCGAACCTGGAATGGGCATGGGACAGCAGTCTCCCGTGCGGCGGCCCGACCTGCACGAAACCTGCCCATCGACGATGGACACCCAAGGGGCAGGAATATACACGAAGCGCCGCAGCCTTTTGTCGCAATGGACGGCCCCATGTCGCAGTTCAATTCAGCCAAAGGGTTGCAGGCTCATCCGAGCAATTTGGCACCAGTCGGCCCGAACCTCGGTGCTGCAGTTGGTGCCGGCCGATGTCGGGGGAGTTTGCGCGCCCCGAGCCGGACGATCAGCGCAGGATGTCTTCCACGGCGTCGATGCCCCTAATGCGGCCGTCGTCCCGATCTTCCCGGGCGCCGCGCTTGCTCCCGGCCGGGGATCGCGGGAGAAGCTGACGCAGCGGAGATCGCCCCGGCCTCGCCGGGCCAACGCGGCGGGTGCGGGGTCTGATGCCGCATTGCGCGAATCGTTCCAGGGGCTTTCCCTTGGCCGGCCCCGCTGTCCAATCCCGTGACCACCCGGCCCGGTGCGCCGGGATTCGACTTGGTCCAGATCAATACCGCGGTCCAGGGAAAAGCGGATAATCGCGCCTTTCCATTTTTTGGCGGAGCCCAGTGTGAGCCGACCCCGCAATGACACTTTTCTGCGTGCGCTGCTGAAGCAGCCGACCGAATACACCCCGCTGTGGCTGATGCGTCAGGCGGGACGTTACCTGCCCGAGTATTGCCAGACCCGCCGCCGTGCCGGGAATTTCCTCAATTTGTGCAAGTCGCCGGCGATGGCCTGCGAGGTGACGCTGCAGCCGCTGGCCCGCTACGAGCTGGACGCGGCGATCCTGTTCTCCGACATCCTGACGGTGCCGGATGCGATGGGCCTGGGCCTGTATTTCGAAGAGGGCGAAGGCCCGAAGTTCGAGCGGCCGCTGCGTGAGGAATGGGCGATCCGCAATCTGGCGCCGATTGATCCCTACGCCAGCCTGCGTTACGTGACCGACGCCGTGGCGGAAATCCGCCGGGCGCTGGACAACTCGGTGCCGCTGATCGGCTTCTCCGGCAGCCCCTACACCCTGGCCTGCTACATGGTCGAAGGGCAGGGCTCCAGCGATTTCCGCAACATCAAGGGCATGCTCTACGGCCGTCCGGACCTGCTGCACCACATCCTGTCGGTGACGGCGGAATCGGTGACCCGCTACCTGAACGCCCAGATCGAATCCGGCGCCCAGGCCGTGATGATTTTCGACACCTGGGGCGGCTCGCTGTCGGCGGCGGCTTATCAGGAATTCTCGCTGCAATACATGGAGCGCATCGTCGCCGGCCTGGTCCGGGAGCGGGACGGGGAAAAGATTCCGGTGATCGTGTTCACCAAGGGCGGCGGCCTGTGGCTGGAGAAGATCGCGGCGATTGGCTGCGATGCGGTGGGGCTGGACTGGGGTATCGACCTCGGCGAAGCCCGCCGTCGCGTCGGTGACCGGGTGGCGCTGCAGGGCAACCTCGACCCCAACGTGCTGTTTGCCGGGCCGGAGGTTGTGGCTGCGGAAGCGCGCAAGGTGCTGGACAGCTTTGGCCCGGCGTACACCGGCCATGTGTTCAACCTCGGCCATGGCATTTCCCAATTCACGCCGCCGGAGAGCGTGACCGCGCTGGTGGAAGCGGTGCATGGCTACAGCCGGCAGCAGCGGGCAAGCCTGGGGTAAACCCGGCTCGCGGCGCTGCAGTTGTACACAGCAGCGCCTGCCCGGCGCCACAAAGCGGCCTCGTCAAGTCTTGACAGGCCGCTTTTTCATCAAGTCATTGATTTCATTGAATATGACGCGCTGCCGAAATTTGAGGCAGAGCAAAAAAAGTCCTTACGGGAAAAGCGTTTACCCTCTTTGCGCCATGTTCATCCACAGAGTTATCCACAGCTTTTGGGGACAAGCGGAAAAAGTCCTGTCGGATGAATGGCTTGCGCTGCAAAGACAGAATTGGCCTGAGCAAACCCCGCTAAGTCGCACTTCCGGGTTGCCAGCTGCGGGCCGAAATGGGGAAATCTCCCGTGGCTTCAAGGGTTTGGCCGGGTTTTTCCATCGCATTTCTCCGGCTGCGACAGCGCAAAATCGTTGGTTTTATCGTCACTGGACGGCACGGAAACAGGTTTCCGGCCGGGGAGAAGGCCTTGCTCATCCTGCGCGTTGCGCTTGATCTGCCGCTGCATCGACTGTTCGATTACCGCCATCCCGGCCCGGCCGGGGCGGAGGCCGCGGGCTGGGTCGGGCAGCGGGTACGGGTGCCGTTTGGCCGCGGCGAAAAGATCGGCGTGATCGTCGAGGTCGCGGCCGGCAGCGAGTTTCCCAGCGAGCAGCTGAAGCCGGCGCTGGAAATCCTCAACGATGCGTCGCCGCTGCCGGAGGATTTCTTCCGGCTCTGCCGTTTTGCCGCCGCGTATTACCAGGCGCCGCTGGGCGAGGTGGTGCTGGCGGCGCTGCCGGCGGGGATGAAGCGGCTGGCGCCGCCGGAGCGGCGTTCGGGGCGCAAGCGCAAGGCGCCGCCGCCCTTGCCGATGCCGGCGCTGACCGACGAGCAGCAGGCGGTGCTGGCGGCGGTGACGGCAAGCCAGGGCTTTGCCGCCTTCCTGCTGCATGGGGTCACCGGCAGCGGCAAGACCGAGGTTTACCTGCAGCTGATCGCCGACTGTCTGGCGCGGGGGCGGCAGGTGTTGCTGCTGGTGCCGGAAATCAACCTGACGCCGCAATTGGAAGCGCGGGTGCTGGGCCGGTTTCCCCAGGTGCCGGTGGTGGCCTTGCACAGCGAGCTGGCGGAAGCGGCGCGGGAGCGAAACTGGCGGCAGGCGGCCAGCGGCGAAGCGCGGATCGTGCTCGGTACCCGGCTGGCGATCTTCACGCCCTTGCCGGAGCTGGGCTTGATCATCGTCGATGAGGAACACGACGCCTCGTTCAAGCAGCAGGACGGGATGCGCTATTCGGCGCGGGATGTCGCGGTGTTCCGCGCCCGCGAGCGGGAGGTGCCGATCCTGCTTGGCTCGGCGACGCCTTCGCTGGAATCCTGGGCCAACGCTGAATCCGGACGCTATCGCCGGCTGACGATGGCGGCGCGGGCCAATGCCGCGGCGCGGCTGCCGCAGGTGCGGCTGCTCGATACCCGGCGGGAGACGCTGCAGGAAGGCCTGAGCCCGCAGCTGCTGCAGGCGATTGCCCTGCGGCTGGAGCGGGGCGAGCAGAGTCTGGTGTTCCTGAACCGCCGCGGTTACGCCCCGGTGCTGTGCTGCCCGGCCTGCGGCTGGGTGTCCCGCTGCCGGCGTTGCGCCGCCAATCTGGTGCTGCACCTGGCCGACCGCCGGCTGCGTTGCCATCACTGCGGTTTCGAGGCGCATCTGCCCCGGGCCTGCCCGACCTGCGGCAACCAGGACATCCAGCCCTTCGGCCGCGGTACCCAGCGGCTGGAAGCCTGGCTGGCCGAGCGTTTTCCCGAGGCGCGCATCCTGCGGGTGGATCGGGATTCGGCGCGCAGCCGCAAGCAGTGGGAAGCCCTGCTCGAACAAATCCACGGCGACGCGGCAACACGGCCGCAGATTCTGGTCGGCACCCAGATGCTGGCCAAGGGCCACGATTTCCCGCTGCTGACCCTGGTTGGCGTGGTCGGGGCCGATTCGGCCTTGTTCGCCGCCGACTGGCGCTCGCCGGAACGGCTGTTTGCGCAGCTGATGCAGGTGGCGGGGCGGGCC
>JBEBBF010000321.1:0-3321 GCA_041158545.1 Pseudomonadota bacterium
TCTGACCGACGAAGCGTCGCGCATCATGAAGGTTGCCGGTGGCGGCTTCGATCAGTGCTACAACGCCCAAGGCGTGGTGGATACCGAGTCCATGCTGGTCGTTGCTTCCGAAGTGACCCAGGCCTGCAACGACAAGGAGCAGATCGAGCCCATGGTGGCGAAGATTCAATCATTGCCCGAGGGGCTGAATCAGCCGGAAACAATCTTGGCCGATACCGGTTTCTACAGCGAGAAGAATGTCGAAACCTGCCACATCGCCAAGATTCAACCGCTGATCGCCGTCGGGCGCGACGGCCACCATCCGCATTGGCGCAGCCGCTTCGAGGAAGCGGCGCCGCTGGCCGGACCCGCCAGCCACGTCGCACGAATGAAGCACATGCTCAAGACCAAGGCCGGCCGTGCCGCCTATGCGCTGCGCAAGCAGACCGTGGAGCCGGTGTTCGGCATCATCAAGTCGGTGATGGGTTTCCGCCAGTTCTTGCTGCGCGGACTGGAGAACGTCCGCAACGAATGGACGCTGGTCTGCCTCGCGTGGAACTTGAAGCGCATGGCCGTATTGCGTCCGCAGTAAGCGAATAGGACAGGAGTATTACGTTTCCGTGACAAATCGACCCAATTTCGGCTCAAAACCCCTCAATCCTTCTCGGATCGTGAAACCAGCCTGTCGGGCAGGTTCAAGTCCGACAGGCTGCTAGAGCAGCTTATATACTTCCCGCAACAACCCGCACCAGCATTCGTTAACCCGATAGAGCACTCAGGAATGCCCAAAGACCAACTTGCAGAACTGACCCAGCCTCAGCGCGACCGGCTCGCGTTCATTGAGCTGCGTGTGCGCTTCGTGGGGGAGATCCGTCGGCAGGACTTGGTCGCCCGGTTTGGCATCCAATCCGCAGCGGCAACCCGGGATTTGGCGCTCTATAAGGAGTTGTCTCCGGGCAACATCGACTACGACCCCAAAGGCAAGGCCTACGTCCTGGGGCCGGACTTTCGCTCCATCTTCGACTTTCCTCCTGAGCGTGTGCTGTCATGGCTGACGCAGGGCTTTGGAGACGGCGAGCCGATGCGGATCAAGGCGTGGGTGGCCAGCGAAAGCCCGTCAAGGCTTACGCACCCCGATCTGGATGTGCTGGCCAGCGTGACCCGTGCGATCCATCAGGCGTGTCCGCTCCGTGTTGAGTACTACTCGATATCTAGCGGCTGTACTGAGCGGGAAGTCGTCCCCTTTGCGTTGATCGACAACGGTCTGCGCTGGCATGTTCGCGCCTTCGACCGGAAGTCTCAGGAGTTCCGTGATTTCGTCATCACCCGGATCAAGAACCCTGTCGTGCTCAAGGGACAGCCAGTTGCAGCCCATGAGATGAGCGATCAAGACATTCAGTGGACGCGGATCGTCGAACTGGAGTTGGTGCCGCACCCGGATCAGCCCCGGCCGGTGATCACGGAGATGGATTACGGCATGCGCGACGGCGTGCTGCGGATGAAGCTGCGCGCCGCCACAGCTGGCTACATCCTGCGCAAATGGAGTGTCGACTGTTCGCCCGATCATTGCCTGCGCGGACCGGAGTACCGCCTATGGCTCAAAGACCACTTGGCAATTTATGGAGTCAAGAATGCGATTTTGGCTCCTGGCTATAAATCGCAAGAACAAAAAATAGTAGAAGCGGAGGCTGACTGATGGGCGACGCAGTCCGTTCGTTTCGGTCACGCAAACCTGCGAGCCAACCATTCGCATTGGCGCGCGCACAAGTGGTTGATGAACACCGCTGTCTGCGTGTGCCACGGCGAAGAGGTTAGCGCCGATTTCGAGAGAAGAGAGGGCGGAACGGAGGGCAACCGGGGATGTTCCTGCCAGGCCACAGGACCCGGGTCGCACACGCAGAATGTGCGGGAACCCCGCGTGTCATGCGGGAAGCGCAAATGGAAACGCCCAACTGAGAACAGTTGGGCGTTGAATTTTGGTGGCCAAGGGCGGAATCGAACCACCGACACGCGGATTTTCAATCCGCTGCTCTACCAACTGAGCTACTTGGCCTAGGAAGCTGCGCATTATAGACAGCGACCTCGGTTTTGTCAAGGAGATTTTTCGAACCGGGCTGTGGCTTTGCCGCGGGCGTTGCGCTTGCTGCAGTTCCGGTCAGGCCAGTTGCCGGTAGGCGCCGCCGAAGTAAAGCAGCGGTGGGCGCTTGGGGTTCTGGGCGCAGCGGGCGACGCGGCCGAGGAAGATCTGGTGGTCGCCGCCGGGGATGCGGTTTTCGTTGAAGACTTCGAAGCTGGCGACGCAGCCGTCGAGCAGCGGCACACCGCCGAGGCCGGCTTGCCAGCGGACGTTGAGGAACTTGTCCTCGCTACGGCCGGCGAACTGGTTGGACAGGGCTTCCTGATCGGCGGCGAGGATGTTCACCGCGTAGTGGCTGCAGCGGCTGAAGGCTTCAAGGTTGGGCGAGCTGAGCGCCAGGCTCCACAGGATCAGCGGCGGATCGAGCGAAACGGAGTTGAAGGAATTGACAGTGAGTCCCAGCGGCTGGCCATCGGGGCCAAGGCAGGTGACGACGGTGACGCCGGTGGCGAAACGCCCCAGCACGTCGCGGAAGGCACGGGAATCCTGTTGCGGGATGACAAAGTCGGTCATGTTGCGCCGGCTGCGAGAAAGGGAAACGGCTATTATCGTTGCCCCCCGGAACCCTGTCGAGGCAAGGGGAGTATCTGCCGGAGTTTTCGATGCCCAGCCACACCGCTTCGCCCTCTTTCGCCCCCCGCCTGCTGGCCTGGCAGCGCCAGCACGGTCGCCACGACCTGCCCTGGCAGCAGAACCGCGATCCGTACTGCATCTGGCTGTCGGAAATCATGTTGCAGCAGACCCAGGTCAGCACGGTGCTGCCTTACTACTTGCGTTTCCTCGCCCGCTTCCCCGACGTCGCCAGTCTGGCCGCGGCGGAGCTGGACGCGGTGCTGGGCTTGTGGGCCGGACTGGGTTACTACGCCCGCGCCCGCAACCTGCACCGCTGCGCCCAGGCGGTGATGCACCAGCATGGCGGCCGCTTTCCGGTCGATGCGCTGACACTGGCGACGCTGCCCGGCATCGGTCGCTCGACCGCAGCGGCGATTGCCGCTTTCGCCGTGGGTGAACGCAGCGCGATTCTCGACGGCAACGTCAAACGGGTGCTGTGCCGCCATTTCGCCATCGAGGGTTTCCCCGGCAGCAAGGCGGTGGAGAACCAACTGTGGGCGCTGGCGACCCAGCTGCTGCCGGACAGCGCCGCGATGCCGACCTACACCCAGGCGCTGATGGACCTGGGCGCCACCTGCTGCACCCGGCGCAAG
>JBEBBF010000322.1:0-6514 GCA_041158545.1 Pseudomonadota bacterium
AGTGTCGCAAAGGAGAGTTGCTTCATGCGGGTCTGTGAATCTATTCGTTGGCAATTTTATTAAGCCCAAACTATGCGCATGGATTAACCAGAGATCTCTTAGCTATCGAACTCGGGAGACAGGGACGAAATCATGTGGCACACTCAAAAGCGCTTTTATCAGCTTTGAGGTTTTTTCCGGGCTGAATGTTCATATTTTTCGCCTTTCCTTCCAATTTCGGCCCAGCTGAATCTGCCTGATTAATTACCTATTATTATCGACAATGAAAACAATACTTCTCGTTGATGATTCCGCCACCATCCTGCTAAGTATTTCCAATATTCTGAGCAAGGCCGGTTATGCCGCTGAAAAGGCGGCCAATGCCGAAGAGGCGCTGAGGAAACTGCAGGGGGGATTGAAGATCGACCTGCTGATCACCGACCTCAACATGCCGGGGATGAACGGGATTGATCTGATCAAGGAAGTGCGGAAAATCCCCGCCTTGCGCTTCGTCCCCATCCTTTTTCTCACCACCGAGTCGCAACAGGCCCGGAAAATGGAGGCCAAGGCGGCCGGGGCATCGGGCTGGATCGTCAAGCCGGCAACGGCGGATGAATTGCTGAACACCATCAAGCTGGTCGTGCGCTGACGATATGGATTTATCCATTCTTTTCCGCCGGGCGGCACTGGTGTTCGTCATTGTCGCCACCGGGGCCGCGCTGGTGGTTTATTTCACCCACCACTGGTTTCACACCACCTTTACCCAGGCCATCGGGCTGTCCCACCCCACTGCCGATGCAATCGGCAGCTTTCTCATGGTGGCTTTCGCTTATCTGGCGCAGCGCATGGTTTCCCTGGCTTTTTATCGCGATTACATGCTGGGACTTAACCGGACGGTTTCCGCCGATGAAAAGCGCATGGGAAATATCGGCCAGACGATCGATGAAGTGGCGGCGGAATTGAATCAGGTCGAGCGTTTCAATGAAGTGGTGCGCGGCCAGTTGCAGAAAGTGATCGACGGCACCGAACAGGCGGCGTTTTCCATCATCGAGCGGCTGCAGACCATCGATGCCGTGGTGACCCATCTCGATCAATATGTGACGGGCACCACCAACCAGACTGCGGCGCT
The DNA here is from genome assembly GCA_041158545.1 of Pseudomonadota bacterium. Classification (GTDB taxonomy): domain Bacteria; phylum Pseudomonadota; class Gammaproteobacteria; order Burkholderiales; family Rhodocyclaceae; genus JBEBBF01. Next base: position 1,109 of record JBEBBF010000322.1, read on the forward strand.
GGCCGTGGATTCGGAAAGCCGTATCGCCCGCAACCAGCAACTGATCGTCAAAATGGAAGGCTATGTCCAGCAGCGGCTGCAGGAATCGCACCAGGACCAGGTCCGGGCCACCCAGGTGGTCAGTGATGCCCGCTCGCTGGAATCCCTGGTGCAGCTGATCCGCAACGTGGCGGGGCAGATCAACCTGCTGGCGCTGAATGCGGCGATCGAGGCAGCCCGGGCCGGGGAAGCCGGACGGGGTTTTGCCGTGGTCGCGGATGAAGTGCGCAAGCTCTCCGGCGAAACCGAAAACGCCGTGGTCAAGATCAGCCTGGGCATCAAGTCCGTGGCGGAAAACATCGAAACCCAGTTCAAGGACAAGCTTTCCAATACCAGCCTGGAAAAGGAACAGCAACTGCTCGGCTTCTTTTCCACCCAACTGCGGGAGCTGGGCAGCGGCTACGAATCGCTGATGCACCACATCTCCGGCGTGCTCGCCGAGGTCAAGGCCAGTTCGAGCAAGCTGGCGGCGATGTTCATGGATGTCCAGGCCAGCGTGCAGTTCCAGGATGTCAGCCGGCAGCAACTGGAACATGTGATCCACGCCCTGAAGCAGCTGGATGAACACGCTGGCCTGCTGGCCAGCCGGCTCATTGCCGCCGAAGGTTCGGACGTCAGCTACACCCCCATCGCCCAGCACCTGGAAGCCCTCTACAGCCGCTACGTGATGGAAGAACAGCGTGCGACGCATCACAGCAGCCTGAAGCGGGGTGGCGCCACTACGGCTGCGCCATCCTCCCGTGTCGAACTTTTCTGAGGTGGGCCATGACCTGCTCCCGGCTACTCGCCCTCACCGATGACCTCACGATCTACCACGCGCTGGAACTCAAGCCTTTCCTGCTGGCGGCGCTGGCTGAGGCCGACGAACTGGAGCTGGATCTGTCCGGCGTCGCGGCGATGGATACCGCCGGGCTGCAACTGCTGATCCTGCTCAAGGCCGAGGCCCAGGCGGCGGGGAAAGCCCTGCGTATCAGCCGGCACAGCCCCGCGGTCAGCGAAGTGATCGATTTCTGCAATCTCGGGGCGAAATTCGGCGACCCCCTGATCATCCCGGCGCACGCCGCGCCCTGAGCCGGCAAAGTCAAGAACATGGACGAAATCACCAGCGTATTCATCCAGGAAGCCCAGGAACAACTGGCCGAACTGGAAGCCGGGCTGCTGCAACTAGAGCAGGAACCGGACAACCCCGACCTGCTCAACGCCATCTTCCGTGCCGCCCACACCATCAAGGGCGGGTCGGGGGTCATCGAATGCCATTTCATCGAGGCCTTCACCCACGGGGTGGAGAACCTGCTCGACGCCGTGCGCAACGGGGAAATGGCGGTGACGCCGGCGCTGGCCTCGCTGCTGCTGGCCTGCCGCGACCACATGGGCCTGCTGCTGGAAACCCTGGCCGCCGAACAGGCCGAGCCGGACGCCGCCATCCTGGCCGCAGGCCGGCAGCTGAGCGAACAATTACTGGACTTTCTCACCGACAAACCGGCGGACCCCGGCCCGGTGCATGCCGTGACCCTGCGGAAGGCGACCGGCGACGTGAAAACCAGCGGCGGCGGCATCGTCAGCACCGACTGCTGGTACATCTCGGTCCGTTTCGGCCCGAATGTCCTGCGCGGCGGCATGGACCCCCTGTCCTTCATCCGCTTTCTCGCCAGCCTGGGGGAAATCCTCGGCATCGAGACCATCACCGATGCCCTGCCCGCGGCGGCGGAGATGGACCCGGAGTCCTGTTACCTGGGCTTTGAAATCCGCCTGCAGACCCGGGCGTCGAAGGCCGACATCGAACACGTCTTCGATTTTGTCCGCGACGAATGCGAGCTGCGCATCCTGCCGCCCAACAGCAAGCTCTCCGAATACATCCGCCACATCCAGGAGTTGCCCGAGGACACCATGCGCCTGGGCGAAATCCTGGTGCGTTGCGGCGCCCTGACCCAGGCCGAACTGGACCAGGGCCTGCAGGAACAGCAACGCCCGGAGGCGCCCCGCCCCGAGCTGGGCAACTTCCCGCCTCACATCGGGGAAATCCTGGTGGATCAGAAAGTGGTGCACCAGGAAGTGGTCGAAGCGGCGGTGATACGCCAGGCCCAGGTTCGGGACAAGAAAGCCAAGGAAGCCCGGCTGGTGCGGGTGCAGGCGGACAAGCTCGACCAGCTGATCGATCTGGTCGGCGAGCTGGTGATTGCCGGCGCCTCCGCCAACCTGCTGGCCCGGCGCAGCAAGCAGGCCGACCTGATCGAAACCACCTCCACCCTGTCCCGGCTGGTCGAGGACATCCGCGATTCGGCGCTGCAGCTGCGCATGGTGCAGATCGGCGACACCTTCAACCGTTTCAACCGGGTGGTGCGGGATGTGGCCAAGGAGCTGGGCAAGGAAATCGAGCTGGTGATCAGCGGCGCCGAAACCGAGCTCGACAAGACCGTGGTGGAAAAAATCGGCGACCCGCTGATGCACCTGGTGCGCAATTCCCTGGACCACGGCATCGAAGCGGCCGCGCTGCGCCTGGAGCGGGGCAAGCCCGCCCTGGGCCGGGTGTCCCTGAATGCCTTCCACGACTCGGGCTGCATCGTCATCGAAGTGTCTGACGATGGTGGCGGCCTGCCGCGGGAAAAGATTCTGGCCAAGGCCCAGGAACGGGGCATCGTCCCTCCGGGACAGGGCCTGAGCGACAGTGAGATCGTCAATCTGATCTTCGAACCGGGCTTCTCCACCGCCGACCAGGTTTCCAACCTCTCCGGCCGCGGCGTGGGCATGGACGTGGTGCGACGCAATATCCAGGCGCTGCGCGGCAGTGTCGATGTGGTGTCCGTCGAAGGACAGGGCACGACCTTCTCGATCCGCCTGCCGCTGACCCTGGCCATCATCGACGGCTTCCTGGTCGGCGTCGGCAAATCCGCCTACGTCATTCCGCTGGACATGGTCATCGAGTGCATCGAATTGCGCGACCGGAACGCCCAGCGGGACTTCCTCAACCTGCGCGGCGAGGTGCTGCCCTTTGTCCGCCTGCGGGAAATGTTCGAAATCGGCGGCAAGCGCCCGGCGCGGGAAAACGTCGTCGTCGTGCAATACGCCGGCCAGAAGGCCGGGATCGTGGTGGATCAGCTGATGGGCGAGTTCCAGACGGTGATCAAGCCCCTGTCCAGCATTTTCCGCCATCTGCGCGGGATAGGCGGCTCGACCATCCTCGGCAGCGGCGAGGTGGCGCTGATCCTGGACGTCCAGGCCCTGATCCAGCGCAATGAAAAGCAGGAAGACCAGCAACTCGCCAGCCGCAACCCCGGCCAGCGCCCGATTTCCCAGAGTTGAACCCGCATCACCCATTCAAGCAGGCACAGGAGGCTTCAGATGTTGAATAACCTAAAAATTGGCACCCGACTGGTGCTGGCCTTCGGCTCCGTACTGGTGCTGTTGATCGCACTGTCGCTGCTGGCCATCTCCCGGATCGGCGAGCTGAATCACGACATCTCCGGCATCACCAATGACCGGATGCCCAAGATCGAAATGTCCGCGCAGATGGTGGAAAACACCCTGCTGCAGGCCCGCTCGGTGCGCAATCTCATCCTGGCGGAAGACAAGCCCTTCGAGAAACAGCAACTGGAATTGATCGGCGAGCTCCGGCGGCAGAACAGCGAGATCCTCAACAAGATCGAGCCGATGGTAAATTCAGTCAAGGGCAAGGAGCTGTTCTCCCAGCTCAAGTCGCAACGGGAGCGCTACGCCGCGGCGGTGGACCAGCTGCTACCCATCGCCTACAGCGCTTCGCCGCAATACAACCCGAAGAAGGCGACGGAGTTCGTGCTGGGTGAGTACTCGAAAACGGCCAACGCCTACGTCGAAGCCCTGAAGCACTTCCAGAATTTCCAGAAGGAAAGCGCTGAAAAAGCTGGCAGGGAAGCGGAAGAACTGGCCGCCTCCGGGCGGACCCTGGTGCTGGCCATCGCCCTGTTTGCCGTGCTGCTGACCGGGGGGATTGCCCTGCTGGTCACCCGCAGCATCACCCGGCCGACCGCCGCGACGGTGGACGCTGCCCGCAAGATGTCCGAAGGTGACTTCAACTTCAAGCTGGAAAACAGCGACAAGGACGAACTGGGCGAGCTGTCGCGCACCATCATCGCGGTGCAGCAGACGGTGCAGTTGCTGATCACGGAAATGAACCGCATGTCCCGGGAACACGACGCCGGCGAAATCGATGCCCGCATCGACGAAGGCCGTTTCCGCAACGACTTCCAGGTCATGGCCCATGGCGTCAATGAAATGGTGTTCGGCCACATCGCCCTGAACAAGAAGGCCATGGCCTGCGTCACGGCCTTCGGCGAAGGAAACATGGACGCGGTGCTGGAAAGCTTCCCCGGCAAGAAGCGCTTCATCAACGAAACCGTGGAACAGGTGCGCCGCAACATCAAGGCGCTGGTGGACGATGCCAAGCTGCTTGCCGCCGCCGCCGTCGAAGGCAAGCTCGCCACCCGTGCCGACGCCAGCAAGCATCAGGGCGATTTCCGCCGCATCGTCGAAGGGGTGAACCAGACCCTGGACGCGGTGATCGGGCCGCTCAATGTCGCCGCGAACTATGTGGACCGGATCTCCAAGGGCGACGTGCCGGACAAGATCACCGACCGCTACAACGGCGACTTCAACACCATCAAGAACAACCTCAACACCTGTATCGACGCGGTGAACCGGATGATCGCCGACGCCCGCATGCTGAGCCAGGCTGCAGTGGAAGGCCGGCTGGCCACCCGTGCCGACGCCAGCCTGCACCAGGGTGACTTCCGCCGCATCGTCGAAGGGGTGAACCAGACCCTGGATGCGGTGATCGGGCCGCTCAATGTCGCGGCAAACTACGTGGACCGGATCGCCAAGGGCGACATCCCGCCGAAGATCACCGACAACTACAACGGCGATTTCAACGCGATCAAGAACAACCTGAATACCTGCATCACCGCGGTGAATGCGCTGGTGACGGATGCCAACCTGCTCAGCGCCGCAGCGGTCGCCGGCAAGCTGGAAACCCGCGCCGACGCCAGCAAGCACCAGGGGGATTTCCAGAAGATCGTCGCCGGGGTGAATCAGACCCTGGATGCGGTGATCGAGCCGATCAACGACGTGCAGCGGGTGATGGGCGCGATGGAACGGGGCGACATGACCCAGACCATCAGCCGTGCCTACCAGGGTGATTTCGCCGTGCTGAAGGAGGCGATCAACAACACCATCGCCAAGCTGTCGGAAACCATCGCCCAGATCATCAGCGCCGCCGATGCCCTGACCAATGCCTCCGGCCAGGTCTCGGCCACGGCCCAGTCCCTCAGCCAGTCCTCGTCGGAACAGGCGGCCTCGGTGGAAGAAACCTCCGCCAGCCTGGAACAGATGACCGCT
>JBEBBF010000323.1:0-4100 GCA_041158545.1 Pseudomonadota bacterium
CACCAGCGCCGCGATGATCAGCCCGAGGAGCCCGAAGATCCGGTTATAGAGTTCGCGCACCGCGTTGTAATAAAAGGCCTCTTCCCACCAGGGCCGGAAAGCGTGCGCCGGATCTTCGGCCCGGAAGGTCGCCAGCCGCGCCGGCACCCGCTCCAGATCGGTGAGATACACCGCCAGCGTGCTGACCTTGTCGGTGCGCAGCAGCTGCTGCACCGCCGCAAGCGGCGCATAGACCAGGCGTTTATCCACCTCCGGCACCCCGCTGCTGACGATGCCGCCGACCTCGACATCCAGGGCGTTCATCGTGTCGTCGGTGGTGGTGCCGATCAGCGTCAGGCCGCTGCCGACCGCGGCCCCCAGGCTACGGGCCAGGTCGCGCCCCAGCAGCACCCGCGGCAAGCCGGCCTCGGCGCCGGTGAACAGCTGGCCGTGTTCCAACCGCAGGAACACGCCCCGTTCGGCGAACTCCCCCAGCGCGTCGATGCCCTGGCCCATGAAGATCATCGTCTTGTCGCCGTTGGAGATCAGCCCGGAGAACTGCAGCCGCGGCAGCGCCCGGCGAATCTCCGGGTCGGCGTTGAGTTGCGCGATCCATTCCGGCGCGCCGCTCAGGCCATATTGCAGCGGCTTTTCCTCGTCGCGCCGGAAGTAATCGCGCTCGGCCAGGATCAGATGCCCCGATTCCCGCGCCGCCGCTTCCCGCAGCGACTCGTAGGTGTAGAGCGCGAACCCGCCGGCAATCAGCATCGCCGCGCACCCCACGGCGGCGATCAGGATCGTGCTCCAGGCACGGCGGCGGTTGCGCAGCACATTGGCCCAGGCCAGTTGCAGGGTGTTGATCATGGCAGGACTCCATCTTCCATCCGGCAGACCCGGCCGCAGTGGCGGGTCATCCGTTCATCGTGGGTGGCCACCAGCACCGTGGCGCCCCGGTCCGCGGCCAGCTCGCCCAGCAGATCGATGATCTGCCCGGCGGTGGCGCTGTCCAGGTTGGCGGTCGGCTCGTCGGCGATCACCAGCCAGGGCGACTTCACCAGCGCCCGCGCCACCGCGACCCGCTGCCGCTGGCCGCCGGACAACTGGTCCGGCCGCCGCGCCGCCAGGCCGGCAAGCCCGACCCGCGCCAGCATCGCCTCCACCCGCAACGCCACCTCCCGCTCCGCCACCCCGAGCAGCCGCAAGGGATAGGCCACGTTGTCGGCGACGCTCATCACCGGAATCAGGTTGTAGCTCTGGAAAATGAAGCCGATCCGCTGCCGGCGCAGCCCGGTCAGCGCCGACTCGTCGAGCCCGGCCACCGACACCCCGGCGAAACGGCATTCCCCCTGATCCAGCCGGTCCAGCAGCCCGCAAATCTGCAGCAGCGTGCTTTTGCCGCTGCCCGACGGCCCCTGCACCGCGACGAACTCGCCCCGTCTCAGGTGCAGATTCGCCGCCCGCAGGCCCGGCACCAGGCTTTCCCCCAGCCGATAGGATTTCGTCCCGGCCAGCACCTGCAGCACCCCGCCATCCTCGCCACCCGCGGCATCCGTAGCGCCCCGCGCCGGACACCCGGCGAACATTGCAGCCTGGCTCATCCCAGCACCTTCAGCCGCAACCGCGCCGCCCGCTCGACATCCACCTCCGGCGCCAAGCCCAGCACCCGCAGCAACTCGGCCCGCTCCCGCGCCACGTCCCCCTCCTGCCGCGCCAGCTCCGCCGCCTGGAAATGCCAGTGCGCCTGAAAGGCCGGCGGCGACTGCTGCAACAAGGGCAGCGCCAGCCCCTGCTGCAACCAGAGCCGGCCCCGCTCGCGACGATGAAAGAATTCCGGCACCGCCAGAAAAGTGCTGACCGCCAGCAGCCGGGTCTCCAGCGACACCGGCACCGCCCGCAGCAGCAGCCGGTCATGCTCCGGCGTCAGCTGCGCCATCGCCTTCTCCAGCCCGTTCAGCCCCGCCTCGGTCTGCCGCAACTTTTCCCACGGCCACCAGCTGTCCCGCCCGCGCAAGGTCTGCGTCGCCGCCCGATAAGCCGCGTAGAGCGGCCGCCGCAGCGGATCGTCGGACTCCAGCGCCGCAAACTGCGCCTCCACCCGATCCGGCGTCCCCACCTGCTGCTGCGCCAGCCGCTGAAACGCGACAAACGCCGCCTGAAACCCCACCGGCTCCGCCGCCCCCAACCCCGCCCCGGCCACCGCCAACAGCAGCAGCAAACCCCAACGCCCCAAACGCATCGCCCTCTCCTCGGCAAAAACCAGGACGCCATGCTGCCCGGCAACGCCTTTCGCGATGGCGCCCTGCGACCAAGGGCGGAAATCCGGCGGGAAAGGTGGGGAAAACGGCGGGAGCGGAAACGCGGGAAGTGCGCTTGCGCGGCCCACCATGGTTAATCAGTGGAGCCAAACGGCCATGCCAACTGCGAATGCTAAAATTTGTTCATACCCGATTTGTATGAACAGAAGATTCCTTATGCTCTGGTTTTCGTCGCAGCTTGATCACCTGAGAGGATGTTTCCTCTTCGAAAACCCTGGCGATTAGCATCCAATATAGTTAGCCCTTTTGAGAAAACCCAGCCATGTCAATGCTATTTATATGCTACAGCCACCAAGACGAAGCCTGGAAAAACCGAATCACCAAGCATTTGGACATCCTGGGAGATTTGGGCATCAGCGCCTGGGACGACAGGCAAATTACCGCCGGGGATAACTGGCACTCCGCCATCGAACATGCGATTCAAGAGTGTCAGATTGCACTATTACTTATATCCAGCGATTTTCTTGCTTCGCGATTTATCCAAGACACAGAAATTCCCGCCTTGCTGAAAAGAAGGGAAAAGGACGGATTACGGGTAATTCCACTCATCATTCGCCCTTGTGCCTGGGCCCGATTATCTTGGCTTCAGCCCATCCAGGCTCGGCCCAAAGACGGCAATGCTTTGTCAGGCCTCAGCATGCACAAGGCCGAGCAAACCCTGGCCGACTTGGCCAGTGAAATCACAGCAGAAATTATCAAACAGCATGCCGAAGCCATCCGAACCGTACGGCCTTTTCGCTGCAATGTTGCCTATATTTCCAGCTCCACAATTGACCTACCCGAGCACCGGGAAAAAATTCGAACGGCCAGCCTCCATCAAGGCCTAATTCCCGAAGGCATGGAAACCTGGCCTGCTGTCGACGCGGATGCCGTGACACTTTGTCTGGACAAAGTGGATCGGGCCGATGTCTTCATCGGCATCTACGGCCACCGCTATGGCTGGGTACCACCGGGGCAAACCAAATCGATTACCGAATTGGAGTATGACCGGGCGGTCGAACGGGGAATACCACGGCTGGTGTTTGTGATGGCCGAGGACCACCTCGTGTTACCCAAAGACGTGGAAAAAGGCAGTGGCGGCGAAAAGATGGACCAATTCAAAGCCCGCATCGCCACCGAACGTGTACACAAAACCTTCAGCAACGCCGACCAGCTACGGGCTGAAGTCGTGCTGGCACTGAAGGCATGGATCCCAAGCGCTGAAACGCCCGCAACCCATGCGACCTCGGACCATCCAGCCCCCGACATCGACCTCTCCCACCTCCCCGCCGCCGCGCCGCACTTCCTTGGCCGGAGTGAGGAATTGGCGCTGCTGGATGCCGCCTGGGCCAGCGCTGGCCGGACCACTGTGCTGGAAATGATCGCCCATGGCGGTACGGGCAAGACCTCGTTGATGAACCGCTGGTTGGCTGAGCTGCAAGCCGACGGCTGGCGCGGGGCAACGCGGGTCTTTGGCTGGAGCTTCTACAGCCAGGGCGCAGGCGAAGACCGGCAGGCTTCCGACGACGGCTTCTTCGCGGCGGCACTCACCTTTTTCCAGGTCCACATCGCCCCCTCCACCGCCGCCTGGGACAAGGGCGTAAGGCTGGCCCAGGCCCTGGGGCGCCAGCGCGCCCTGCTGATTCTCGACGGGCTGGAGCCATTGCAATACCCACCCACCGACACCGCGCTGGCCGGCGAACTCAAAGCCCCCGGCCTGCAAGCCTTGCTGCAAACCCTGGCCCGCAACGGCGGCGACAGTCTGGTGCTGGTCACCAGCCGGGAGCCGCTGGCCGACATCGCCGGTTGGCGGCAGCACGCCGACCA
>JBEBBF010000324.1:0-2848 GCA_041158545.1 Pseudomonadota bacterium
GCGCTCAATGCCCGCAGGATCACGGCCTTTGCCCTCGAACTGCTGCCGCGCATCTCCCGCGCCCAGAGCATGGACGTGCTCTCCAGCCAGGCCTCCTGCGCCGGCTACCAGTGCGGCCTGATCGCCGCGGCCCGCTGCACCAAGTTCTTCCCGATGCTCACCACCGCCGCCGGCACCATCCGCCCGGCACGGGTGCTGGTCATCGGCGCAGGCGTCGCCGGCCTCCAGGCCATCGCCACCTGCAAACGGCTGGGCGCCATGGTCGATGCCTACGACGTCCGCGCCGCCGCCCGCGAGCAGATCGAATCCCTCGGCGCCAAGTTCGTCGACACCGGCGTCTCCGCCGATGGCGCCGGCGGCTACGCCCGCGAACTCACCGTCGAAGAGAAAGCCCAGCAGGCCGAGAAACTCACCCGGGCGCTGGCCCAGGCCGACGTGGTCATCAGCACCGCCGCCATCCCCGGCAAGCGCGCCCCGGTGATCATCACCCAGGCCATGGTCGAACGGATGAAGTACGGCGCGGTGATCGTGGACATGGCCGCCGAAAGCGGCGGCAACTGCGCGCTGACCCAGGCCGGCGAACACGTCATCCACAACGACGTGAACATCCACGGCCCGGTGAACCTCCCGTCGCGGATGCCCACCCACGCCTCCGAACTCTTCGCCAAGAACCTCTACAACTTCCTGTCCCCCTGGATCAAGGACGGTCAGCTCGTGCTCGACTGGAACGACGAAATCCTCGCCGGCAGCGTCCTCTGCCGCGACGGCGCCACGGTCCATGCCGGGGTCAGACAACTGCTGGGAGAACGCTGATGGACGGACTACTCGCCCTCTACATCTTCATGCTCGCCGCCTTCACCGGCTACGAGATCATCGGCCGCGTCCCGGTCATCCTGCACACCCCGCTGATGTCCGGCTCCAACTTCATCCACGGCGTCGTCGTGGTCGGCGCCATGCTGGCCCTGGGCAATGCCGAAACCGGGCTGGAACAGGCCATCGGCTTCTTCGCCGTCGCCCTGGGTGCCGCCAATGCCGCCGGCGGCTATGTCGTCACCGAACGCATGCTCGCCATGTTCAAGAAGAAGGAGACCGCATGATGGCGCTGCCCCTTTACGTCCAGGGCGCCTGGTTCCTCGGCGCCCTGCTGTTCATCGTCGGCCTCAAGGGCATGAGCAACCCGGCCAACGCCCGTCAGGGCATCGTCTGGGCCGGCTACGGCATGCTGATCGCCATCGCCGGCACCTTCCTGGTTCCGGGCTTGAAGAACCTTGCGCTGATGCTGCTCGCCCTCGGCCTGGGCGCCGTCGCCGCCTGGGTCTCCGGCAAGAAGGTCAAGATGACCGACATGCCGCAGATGGTCGCGATCTACAACGGCATGGGCGGCGGTGCTGCCGCGGCGATTGCCGCCATCGAGTTCGCCCGCGGCGAAAGCCACAGCCTCATCACCACGCTGCTGGCGGTGATCGGCGCCCTGATCGGCGCCGTCTCCTTCACCGGCTCCTGCGTCGCCTTCGCCAAGCTGCAGGGCCTGATGAAGAAAGCCTGGCGGCTGCCGGCGCAGAACGCGGTCAATGTGCTGCTGGCCGGCGCCACCCTTGCGCTGGGCGTGGCGATGATCGTCCAGGCCCCGGCCGCTGCACCGCTGATCCTGGTGTTCTTCCTCTTGGCCCTCCTGCTCGGGCTGATCGTCACGCTGCCGATTGGCGGCGCCGACATGCCGGTGGTGATCTCCCTGTTCAACGCCTTCACCGGCCTGGCCGTGGGCTTTGAAGGCTACGTCCTTGGCAACCCGGCGCTGATCATCGCCGGCATCGTCGTCGGCGCCGCCGGCACGCTGCTGACCCAGCTGATGGCCAAGGCGATGAACCGGCCGCTGTCCAACATCCTGTTCAGCCCGATCACCGGCGCCGCCCAGGGCGGCGAAGCGATCACCGGGACGATGAAGGAAGTCGGCGCGGTCGATGCGGCGGCGATGATGCGCTACGCCAGCAAGGTGATCATCGTCCCCGGCTACGGGATGGCGGTGGCCCACGCCCAGCACAAGGTCTGGGAAATGACCGAGTTGCTGGAAGAAGCCGGGGTCGAGGTGAAGTTCGCGATCCACCCGGTGGCCGGGCGGATGCCGGGGCACATGAACGTGCTGCTGGCCGAAGCCGGCGTGCCCTACGACAAGATCTTCGACCTGGACGAGATCAACGCCGAGTTCGCCCAGGCGGACGTGGCGCTGATCATCGGCGCCAACGACGTGGTGAATCCGACGGCACGCACCGACAAGTCCAGCCCGATCTACGGCATGCCCATCCTCAACGCCGATCACGCCCAGAACGTCATCGTGATCAAGCGCGGCCAGGGCACCGGCTACTCCGGCATCGAGAACGCCCTGTTCTACGGCGACAACTGCCGCATGCTCTACGGCAACGCCCAGCCCGCCGTCGGGGAAATCATTGCCCAGATCAAGGCGATGGGGTGACACACGGGCTGCGGCTCCGGCCGCAGTCGCCCCGGCAATGGCCATGCCGGCAGCCTTCCCGGCCGCCGGCATGGCCGTTTGTTCGCAGGACTTAAATCCTTTCAAGCATTTACCGGCTTAGGTTTTTCCGTTATAATTCACGGGTTTGTTCCGCTGGCCGTTTGGCGAAACTCTTTTTTGAGGATGGGCGATTCGCCCATTTTTTATTTGTGGCTATGGATTTGCACGCTTTGCTGGAAAAGACCGTCAATGGTCTGGGGTATGAACTGGTGGATCTGGAAATGGGTCCGCGTGGCCTGTTGCGCCTGTTCATCGATCACCTGGATCGGGAGCGGTCCATTGATGTGGATGACTGCGTCACGGTCTCCAATCAGGTGA
>JBEBBF010000325.1:0-4472 GCA_041158545.1 Pseudomonadota bacterium
CCACCCAGGTCGCGCAGGCGCAACTGGCGGGCGAGTTCGTCGGCGGCTTCCTGATTGGTCTTCAGCGCGGTTTCCTCGATGTCGGAACCCTTGGTGGCGCGACCGGAGTTCACGTCGACGGCCACCAGTGCTTCGGTGTGGTCGATCACGATGGCGCCGCCGGAGGGCAGATTCACCTGGCGGGCGAAGGCCGTTTCAATCTGGTGCTCGATCTGGAAGCGGGAGAACAGCGGCACGTCGTCGCGGTAACGCTTGACCCGATTGACGTTGGCCGGCATCACCGTGCCCATGAAGGCGCGGGCCTGCTCGTAGATTTCATCGGTGTCGATCAGGATCTCGCCGATGTCGGGCTGGAAGTAGTCGCGGATGGCGCGGATGACCAGGCTGCCTTCCAGATAGATCAGGAAAGCACCGGTCTGCTGCTGGGCGGCGCCTTCGATGGCGGTCCACAGTTGCAGCAGGTAGTTCAGGTCCCATTGCAGCTCTTCCGCCTGGCGGCCGATGGCGGCCGTCCGGGCGATCAGGCTCATGCCCTGGGGCACTTCCAGCTTGTCCATGGTTTCGCGCAGTTCGGCGCGTTCGTCCCCATCAACCCGGCGGGAAACACCACCGCCACGGGGGTTGTTGGGCATCAGCACCAGATAGCGGCCAGCCAGGGACACATAGGTCGTCAGTGCGGCGCCCTTGTTGCCCCGTTCGTCCTTATCCACCTGGACGATCAGTTCCTGGCCTTCTTTCAGGGCCTCGTTGATCTTGACCCGGCCACCTTCGACGCCCGGTTGGAAATAGGCGCGGGACACTTCCTTGAAAGGGAGGAAACCGTGCCGTTCCGCGCCGTAATCGACGAAACAGGCTTCGAGCGAAGGCTCGATCCGGGTGATGACACCCTTGTAGATGTTGCTTTTACGTTGTTCCTTGGCGGCCGATTCGATGTCGAGATCAATGAGTTTCTGACCATCGACAATGGCGACACGAAGTTCTTCGGCCTGTGTCGCATTGAAGAGCATGCGTTTCATTATTGTTGGGCTCCAGCGGCGCATTCGGCTGAAGGAGCCCCTACAGAGGGGGCGACACGTTTAGTTGTGGGGGTGCGTCATTCTTTCCGTGTGAAGCAACTAAGACTGTGGTTCATCGCTTGAGAAAAACCGCTGCGCGTCGAGTCGGGACGGCGCAGCGACCTGCTGTAGGGAATCCGTTCGTGCCAGTGATGCGCGATTCAAGTAGTATCGCTGCTTTTGGTGAGCGAACTTAACCAGTTGATTTGTGTTGACTTGGCTTGTGCAGACGGCTCAAGTGAGAGGGCCGGGGCCTGCCGCAGGACGGTCGTTGTAAGGAACCGTTCATCGGTCGCGCCAGTGTTGGGCGCGGATCGGTCTGATGGCGCAGCTTCTCTTGCAAGTCCAGACACAAAATCCGCTGCAGTATATTTCAAAATGAACGGCGTGAGCAAAAATTCCGTCACTTATCTGGAGGTGGGTGACGAGGAAGCAGGACAGCGGCTGGACAACTATCTGCTGAAAATCTGCAAGGGCGTCCCCAAGAGTCACATCTACCGCATCCTGCGCAGCGGCGAGCTGCGGGTGAACATGAAGCGGGTCGACGCCACCTACCGCATCCAGACCGGCGACCGCCTGCGGGTGCCGCCGATCCGGGTGGCGGAAAAGGCCGAATCGGCGATGGACGAAGTCGCCAAGCAGCGGGTCGACCTGCCGGTGGTTCATGAAGATGAAGCCCTGCTGGTCATCGACAAGCCGGCCGGCATCGCCGTCCATGGCGGCAGCGGCGTCTCCTTCGGGGTCATCGAATCCCTGCGCAAGCAGCGGCCAGAAGCGCGTTTTCTCGAGCTTGCCCACCGGCTGGACCGGGAAACCTCCGGCCTGCTGCTGGTCGGCAAGAAACGCTCGGCACTCACCGCGCTGCACGACATGTTCCGCGAGGCCGGGCAGGTTGCCGACAAGCGCTACCTGGCGCTGGTCAAGGGCCGCTGGATGAACGCCACCCAGCACGTCCGGCTGGCGCTGCACAAATACCTGACCGAAGAAGGCGAACGCCGGGTCAATGTGGACCCGGAAGGCAAGGCCGCGCACACCGTGTTCCGGCTGCTCGCTCGCTGGGGGGAGTACAGCCTGCTCGAAGCCCAGCTCAAAACAGGGCGCACCCACCAGATTCGGGTGCACCTCGCCCACCTCGGCTTCCCCATCCTGCTTGACGAAAAATACGGCGACTTCGCGCAGAACAAGCAATTGAAGAAAGGCAGCCTGAAGCGGATGGGCCTGCACGCCTGGCACCTCGACATTCCCCACCCGCTGTCAGGGGAAAAGCTGGCGCTGGTCGCCCCGCTGCCGGAAGCGCTGGGGCAATTCCTCGTCGGCCTCGGCCAGCCGGAATTCGCCGTGCCCAACCTGGAACCCATCCTCGCCGGACGAATCTGACCCCGAGTCTTCGCCAAGCCCGCCACCATGCCCAAACGCTTTGATCTGATCGTCTTCGACTGGGACGGCACCGTGATGGACTCCGCCGCCATCATCGTCCAGTCCATCCAGGCCGCCTGCCGCGACCTCGGCCTGCCGGAACCCAGCGACGCCCGCGCCCGCCACGTCATCGGCCTCGGCCTGGTCGATGCCCTCAGTTACGCCGTCCCCGAGCTGCAGCCGGCCGCCTACCCGCAGATGGTGGATCGCTACCGCCATCATTATTTGGCCAACGACCACACGCTGGCCCTCTTCGCCGGCATTCCGGCGCTGATCGACGCGCTTGCCGAAGCCGGCCACGCGCTGGCGGTGGCCACCGGCAAAAGCCGGGTTGGCCTCGACCGGGCGCTGAAATACACCGGCCTCGGTCCCCGCTTCCACGGCAGCCGTTGCGCCGACGAATGCCACTCCAAGCCGCACCCGCAGATGCTGGAAGAACTGATGGACGAATTCGGCGTCAGCCCGGAGCGGACGCTGATGATCGGCGACACCACCCACGACCTGCAGATGGCGATCAACGCCGGCACCGGCGCGCTCGCCGTCAGCTACGGCGCCCATCCGCTGGAACCCCTGCAGGCCCTGGCGCCGCTGGCCTGCGTTCCCAGCGTCGAGGAGCTGGCCGCATGGCTCAATCGCCACGCCTGATCTGCCGCGCCGCCGAAGTGCTGGAGTCCGGCAAGGGCGTGACCTTTCCGGTGCGCTGGCAGGGGCTGGACGAAGAAGGCTTCGTGATCCGCTACCAGGGCAAGGTGTTCGGCTACCTCAACCGCTGCGGCCATGTCCCGGTCAGGATGGACTGGAAGCCCGGCGAGTTTTTCGACTATTCCAAGTTATACTTGATCTGCACCATGCATGGCGCGCTTTATGCTCCCGAATCAGGCCGTTGCCTCACCGGCCGATGCCGCGGACAAGGGTTGCAGGCGCTGCCAGTGGAAGAAAAAAACGACGCGATTTACCTGCTCCCCATCCCCGACTGAGATTCCATGGAAACCCCGCAAAACCCCGCACCGGAGCCGGTGCGTTCCGCCACCCCGCCCACCGAGCCGTACTGGGAGCGGAACATCCTGGAAAAACTCGCCTTCGGCGCGCTGGAAGAACAGAAATCCCGGCGCCGCTGGGGCATCTTCTTCAAGCTGCTGGGTTTCCTGTATCTGGCTGCCGTCCTCGCCGCGGTGATGGACTGGGGCGCCAGCAACGAAACGCGGGAAGGCAAGCACACCGCGATGGTCTACCTGCGCGGCGTCATCGACTCCCACGGCGAAGCCAGCTCCGAAAAGATGATCTCGGCGCTGCAATCCGCCTTTGAGGACAAGGGCACCGCCGGCGTGGTGCTGCGGATCAACAGCCCCGGTGGCAGCCCGGTTCAGGCCGGCCTGATCAACGACGAAATCTACCGCCTGCGCGCCAAGTACCCGGACATCCCGCTCTACGCCGTCGTCGAAGACCTCTGCGCTTCCGGTGGCTATTACGTCGCCGCCGCCGCTGACAGGATTTATGTGAACAAGGCCAGCATCGTCGGTTCCATCGGCGTGCTGATGGACGGCTTTGGCTTCACCGGCACGATGGACAAGCTGGGCGTCGAACGCCGGCTGCTCACCGCCGGGGAAAACAAGGGCTTCCTGGACCCGTTCTCGCCGCAGGACGCCAAACAGAAAGCCCACGCCCAGGTGCTGCTCGGCGAAATCCACAAGCAGTTCATCCAGGTGGTCCGCACCGGCCGCGGCAAGCGGCTGAAGGAAACCCCGGACATGTTCTCCGGGCTGATGTGGACCGGCACCCAGAGCGTGCAACTTGGTCTGGCGGATGACTACGGCAGCGTGGATAGCGTCGCCCGCGACGTGATCAAGGCTGAAAAGGTGCTCGACTACTCGGTCAAGGACAACATCGCCGAACGGGTGGCCAAACGCCTGGGCGCCGATGTCTCCGCCGGCTTCTGGCGCGGTTTCTCGGAAAAACTCGGTGACTGGGGCATCCGCTGATCCGGTCGTGACCGACGGGCAG
>JBEBBF010000326.1:0-3331 GCA_041158545.1 Pseudomonadota bacterium
GCACCAAGATCACCGCAGCCGAGTATGCAGAGACGTTCGACGTGGATATGAACACTGCTTACGACCAGCTACAAGCAGCGTCCAAGACGCTCTACGGCCGCTCGATCACGTTCTACGAGCCCGCTTTCAAGCGCAACGGAAAGCCATTGAAACCCACGCGTGTGCAAATGCGATGGGTGGGTTCGGTGAAGTACCAGGAAGGTGAAGGATGGGTCGAACTGGCGTGGTGGCCGGATCTGATGCGCCACATCACCGGCTTGCGTCAACAGTTCACGAGCTACCAGCTCCAGCAGGCCAGCGCCCTGCGCTCGACCTACTCATGGAAACTCCTTGAATTGCTGATGCGATTCGAGTCTACCGGCTGGGCAGAATACGAAATTGAAGACTTCAAGGCTTCAATGGATGCCCCGCCAAGTCTGAGCGACTTTGCCCAAATAAAGCGCCGAATCATCGACCCTGCGGTCAAGGAACTGACCGAGAAAGATGGATGGATGATTCAGTGGCTGCCCATCAAGGCGGGCCGCAAGGTCAAAGCGCTGCGCTTCACTTTCATGCGCGTCCCGGCAAGGACGACGCCAGCCGAGCCGCCTTCCTGTTCGAGCGCTACCGGGCGCTGTCAATGATGGCGGCTGGTGACATGACTGTTGAGGCTACCACGGCTGGGGGAAAGTTCACCGGCCTATGCTGGGGCCGTCCCGGTCGCGCTTCGCCTGCCGGGTCTGCTGCTCGCGTTCCTGCTGCTGGCGGTGGGCCTGCACCTCTGACGCGGCCCATGCCTTTTCCGCCGTCCTACGGGCGTAGTCCTCGACGTGGCCGGCCTTGCGGCCCTCTACCTGCGGCGAGTGCTCCCCGATGGCCTTGGCAATGCCCTCGACGCTGAACCGGCCAGACTTCGCCATGTTGGTGGCGATCATCCAGTCCAGCCGCGAGAAGTCGGCTTCCTTGCCGTACCGCTGCATCAGGCGCTGCGCCTGCTTGCGGTATTCATGGCCGGGATCGCTCGTCCAGCCGTAGCCGGGCGACTTGTAGCCTTCCAGGGCCTCTAGGCGGCTCTGGCGCTCTTTCTGAGCCTCTACCCTACCCACCCCCACCCGAATGCGTTCCAGGCATGCTGGAGCAGCTGTAGCGGCCTTTCCGGGGCATTCATGGGCCAGCACGTAGGGCTGGCGGCCGTCGCGGGTATGCTGGGGCTTCTGGTTCGTGAAGCCGGCCAGCCGCCCGTAATGCCTGCTATCGGCGCTGTTCGGGTCGCCGCCGTAGTGCTTCGCCAGCCCTTGCGCGGCAATCCGGCGTTCCTCTGCGGATAGCGGCGTATCCGACAACTTCACCCACGCCTGATAGTTGCCGGGGCTGGTTTCGATCGTCGCGGCGGGGGCATATCCGTCCCGGTGCATCTGCTCCAGGGCGGGGGGCTTCAAATCGTCCACCAGGACGAACCCATGCGCCCCAGCCGGACGGATGTACACGTCGTGGCCCTTGGCGTTCATGCGCTTGAGCCATGCGACGGATTGCTCCAGCTCGGCGCGACTCCATTCCCGGTTCATCATCTGCCCGGTGCTGGCTTGCCGGATGCCCACCTCGAAGCGCGGCACGTCGAGCGCCGTTATTTGCCGCCGGATCGCCTCAAGGCTTCGATCACGGCGGGTTTCAGGTGCTGGGCCACTGCCTGCGGGTCTAGCTGATTCTGGATGGTCGGCGGTGCCAGCCAAAGCCATGATGCGGTCACGACTGCCGCCGTAACCATCCCCACCAGTCCGGCCAGCAGGTAATGCTGCCACTCCATCCGCTGCCCGGCTTGGTTCAGGGCGTCCGCTGCCTTCTCCGCCTCGGCTGCCGCCTCCCTCAATCCCTGGGCCGCTGCGCTGATCTGGCTGCTGATCTTGTCCGCGTGGGCCTCGATCCCTGCCAGCGTCTGGCGCGTCTCGTCCGTCAGCGCGGCCATGGCCTGGGCCAGCGGCTCCAGCGTCGCGGCCAGCGCCTCCGCGCTCTGGTGCTTGGCCTGCCTCACTGTCTCGATCTGGTTCGCCAAACGCTCGATGCGCTTCTCGTTCGAGGCTGCGGCGGACTGCCGCAAGGTCTCGGTCTTGCTCATAGCTGATTCCCCGTTTCTGGATGCCTGCGGCGGCGTAGGTTTTGCCCAGGTCGCTGCCCTTCATCACCACGCCGTCTAGGCGGTACTGGATGCCGGAGAGCTTGGCGCCGCCCTGCTGCACGGTCGGGATGACTTCCACGCCCACGGCCTCCAGCCGTTCCACGTAGTCCGTGAAGGCGCGGCAATCCTTGGCGGCGCCGTCGCAAATCGCCTGGAGCTGCTGCCGGGTGCTGGGCTGGCCGGTGCGGATGCCCTGCTCGATCTCGCCCTTGGTCGGCGCCCGGCGCTCGGCCTCCTGGCTGGGCGCCCCGCGCTGCAAGCCGAAGTCCCGCTCGATCTCTCGCATGATGACCTCCTGCCGCTTGTAGTCCTGGCCGTCGCTGACGACCTCGCCGGCGTGGGTGATCCGGTTGGCCAGGATGTGGATGTGCTCGTGCTCGGTGTCGGTGTGCCGGTTGATGACGAACTGGTTGTCGTTGAAGCCCATGCCGCACAAATACCGCTGCCCGACCTCCCGCCATTGCTCATCCGTGAGCTTTTCTTCGAGGGCGGCGGATAGCGAAACGTGCAAAACCGCCTTGCCCAGGTTGGGCCGTAGCTTGCGAATCTCGCCAAACTCGGCGGCGAGTTCTCGCGGATTTTGCCCAGCCATGTTGCTGTCAATGATGTGCCCCTTCTCCTGGTCTAGGTCGTATTCCAGCGCCCCACGAAAGCCCTTTCCCTTGACGGCCTTGGCAATCATTCGCGGCCACCGATCCCAATCAGGGCCAGCCGCAGCCGCCCGACCTCACCGGCCAGCCGCTGCAAAAGCGCGTCGGCCACGGCGACAGGTTGGCCGCTATTCGCCAGCTTCGCCAACTGGTTGAGGTTGGCTGACAGCCGCGCCAGCTCGGCGTATTGCTCGCGGTTGATGGCAGGAACCGGGGGCAAAGGTAGGCGACGGGATAGCGCCGCTTCCCGCAGCCACTGCGCCGGGGTCATCCCCATCTGCTCGGCCTTGGCTCGCAAGGCGGCGTACTCGTCCGCCGACACGCGAACGCCGATGGTTGAGGCGCGCACGGCTGAGGGGTCGCCCTTGGGGCGGCCTCCTCTGCCCTTGCGCGGCGGGGTGGCTTCTGCCGTCATGAACGAGCCTCCAGCGAGTGAGTGCGGCAGGCGGAAGGGAGCAAAGCGACTGCCGCCGGGGTGCAGGGGCGTAGCCCATGCCAAGCCGTTTGAGCGCAGCGAAAACATGGCTTG
>JBEBBF010000327.1:0-2838 GCA_041158545.1 Pseudomonadota bacterium
CACACCAACAAATTCGCCGGGGCCTGGAGGAGAGAGATGGAGACCAATCAACTGGCGCTGGAGCCCCATGGGCAACAGCTGCACGAAGCAAGGCAGTTATTTTTCGACCAGGGGCGCGCCCCCGATGGTCTGGTTGCGCCGGTGATTGCCCGCTCCTGGGATCGCTGTCAGCGTTTCGGCCTCGACCACCACGAAGTGCGCACCGCTGATGCCCTCGACCGGGTGGCCCTGAAGACCGAGCAGCAGCGCAACCACCTGCTGCTGTCCCAGGGCAGGCCCATCCTCGAATATGTCTATGAGCAGATTCGCGCCTCGGGCAGCATGGTGGTCCTGGCCGACGCCAACGGCCTGCTGCTGGAAACCGTGGGCGACCCGGACTTCGTCGACCGGGCGGACCGGGTGGCCCTGGCCGCCGGCGCCTCCTGGGACGAAAACCAGCGCGGCACCAATGCCATCGGCACGGCGCTGGTCGAAGAAGGCGCGGTGGCGATTCTGGGCGGCGAACACTACCTCCGCCACAACGGTTTCCTGACCTGCTGCGCCTGCCCGGTGTTCGGCCCGGATGGGCGGCTGCTGGGGGTGCTCGACATCTCCGGCGACTACCGCAGCTATCAGCGCCATACCCTCGGGCTGGTGCGGCTGTCCGCCGGCATCCTGGAACGGCGGCTGTTCGAGAAGGTGCACGCCCGTGACGTCCTGCTGTCCTTCCACCCGAACGCCGACTATCTGGGCAGCCCGCGGGAAGGGCTGGCGGCCGTGTCTGCCGACGGTCAGGTGCTGGCGGTCAGCCGCAATGGTCTGGAGATGCTGGGCATCCGCCGCTTCGATGCGGTCTGCCGGGATTTCAGCATGGTGTTCGAGGCCAACCTGTCCAGCCTGATCGACCGCAGCCGGGTCGATCCCCACGAACCCCTCGAATTGTCAGTCAATGGCCGCCAGCTGTTTGCCCGGCTGCGCGGCCAGCTGAACTCCATGCTGGTCGCCGGCCGGGTCTATGACGATGCCGCCCGTCAGGCGCCACGGCGGCCGGTCGCCAAGCCCGCGGCCGCCCCGGCCAAGGTCGGCATCTGCCTCGATACGCTGAACACCGGCGACCCGCGGCTGCAGAGCGCCATCGACCGCGCCCGGCGGGTGCTGGGGCGGGACATCCCGATGATGATTCAGGGCGAGTCCGGCGCCGGCAAGGAAATCTTCGCCAAGGCCTTCCACAACAGCGGTCCCCGTCAGGAAGGCGCCTTCGTCGCGCTCAACTGCGCGGCGATTCCGGAAACCCTGATCGAATCGGAACTGTTCGGCTACCAGGGCGGCGCCTTCACCGGCTCGCGCAAGGAAGGCGCGCCGGGCAAGATCCAGCTCGCCCACGGCGGCACGCTGTTCCTCGACGAAATCGGCGACATGCCGCTGCACCTGCAGGCCCGGCTGTTGCGGGTGCTGCAGGAGCGCAGCATCACGCCGCTGGGCAGCGCCAAGGCGATCCAGGTGGACATCTCCCTGGTCTGCGCCACCCACCGCAACCTGCGCGAGGAAGTCGCCCGCGGCAATTTCCGCGAAGACCTCTATTACCGGCTGCACGGCCTCTGCATCACGCTGCCCAGCCTGCGCGACCGGACCGACATCCGCCAGCTGGCGCAGAAATTCGCCCTCGAGGAAAGCCAGGGCCGGCCGCGGCCGGTGAGCTTCTCCGAAGCCGTGTTGCGGCGGCTGGAGGGCTTCGCCTGGCCGGGCAACATCCGCCAGATGGTCAATGTGATCCGGGTGGTCATCGCGCTGCTCGACGACGACGAAACCCTGATCCTCGAACATCACCTGCCGGAGGAAATCCTCGAAGCGCCATCCAGCCTCGGCGCCCCCAGCTGCCCGCTGCCCGAACCCCAGCCCTTGCCGGCTGCCAACGGCAGCCTGGAAGAAATCGGCCGCCAGGCGGCGCTGCACGCGCTGGAATCCGCCGGCGGCAACATCTCCGCCGCCGCCCGCCGCCTGGGCATCAGCCGCAACACGCTGTATCGGAAGCTGGGGCGGTTTTGAGGCTTACAGACTGAAGTCGTAATCCACCGTCAGCGGCGCGTGGTCGGAGAAGCGCTGGTCCTTGTAGATGGCGGTGGCTTGGGCGGTGTGGGCGATGCCGGGGGTGGCGAGGTGGTAGTCGATCCGCCACCCGACGTTCTTGGCCCAGGCCTGGCCGCGGTTGGACCACCAGGTGTAGGACTCGCCGGTGGTGTCCGGGTGGAGGTGGCGATAGACGTCGACCCAGCCCTGTTCGTTGAGGACGCGGCCCATCCAGGCGCGTTCTTCCGGCAGGAAGCCGGAGTTCTTCTGATTGGACTTCCAGTTTTTCAGGTCGATTTCCTGGTGGGCGATGTTCCAGTCGCCGCAGATGACGATCTCCCGGCCTTCGGCGCGCAACGCGGCGAGCAGCGGGTAGAACAGTTCGAGGAAGCGGAATTTGGCGTCCTGGCGTTCCGGCGATGAGGAGCCGGAGGGGACATAGACCGAAATCACCGTCAGTTGCCCGAAGTCGGCGCGGATGAAGCGGCCTTCGGCGTCGAATGCCGCGTCGCCCAGGCCGATCCGGACCTGGTCCGGCTGGCGGCGGCACCACAGGCCGACTCCGCTGTAGCCCTTCTTTTCCGCGTAGTGGTAGTAGGCATGGAGGCCGGCGGGGGCGCGCATCTCGGCGCTGAGGTCGGCGTCCTGGGCTTTGAGTTCCTGCAGGCAGACGACATCGGGATTGTGCCCGGTGACCCAGGGCAGGACGCCCTTGTTCCAGGCGGAGCGGATACCGTTGAGGTTGAGGGATAGGATGCGTAACATGCCGTGTTTCGGCGCCGCAGGCGCCGT
>JBEBBF010000328.1:0-4050 GCA_041158545.1 Pseudomonadota bacterium
TCTGCGCCTGCCACAGGCCTTCCCGCGACAGCGTGGCTTCGACCCGCTGTTCCGGATCGGCCCGCTTCAGCGTATCGGCAACCGGCACCGCCAGGATGCCGCCGACCGGATCATCGCGCAGTTCATCGACCAGCCGGGCCAGCAAGGCCTGATCGACACAGGGGCGGGCAGCGTCATGCACCAGCACCCAGTCCTGCTCGTCCAGCGCGGTTTCCGCTGCCAGCAGGCCATTGCGCACGCTCTCGGCCCGGCTGGCGCCGCCGCAGCTCAGGGTTTCGAGCTTCGGCCCCAGCCCGCTCCAGTCGTGGCGGCCCCATTCCGTGTCATCCGGCGACAGCACCACCCAGACCCGCTCGATGTAAGGACAGGCGCACAGGGTCGCCAGCGTGTGGTAGATCAGCGGTCGCCCCAGCAGGGGCAGGTATTGCTTGGGAAGCGCAGCGCCGAAGCGGGAACCGCTACCCACTGCAGGAACCAGGGCGAAATGGGTATTCATGGGCGGATTTTAATGCGGCCGTTGTCGATCCACGGCCCAATAATGGAAAAAGGCCGCGGAAGGCGGCCTTTTTCCGGAAAACAGGCGAAATTACTTGCTCGCCACCAGCATCTGGTACAGCTCGTCCTTCAGATGCACGCGGCGCTTCTTCATTTCTTCGATCGTGAAGTCATCCACCGGGGAATCGGCTTCTTCGAGGTTCTCGATCTTGTTGGTCAGCACGTGGTATTCGTCGAACAGGCGGGCAAAGTGGGCGTTCGACGCCTTCAGAGCACTGATCGTTTCGTGCAGGTTGGGAAATTCGTGGTGGAGGTCGTGGTGTTCGACAAACATGATCGGCTCCCTGTCTAGCGTCCGAACCGCCCGCGGGCGGCAAAAAGAAAAGGATTTTACGCGATTTTCGCTGGTATGCGGGAACTTGAAGGCATTACGTCACCACACTGCGCCCGGTGGCGCAGGGCATGATCCATCAATACCAGCGCCAGCATGGCCTCGGCAATCGGGGTGGCGCGGATGCCGACGCAGGGGTCGTGACGGCCTTCGGTCACCACCTCCACCGGCTCGCCGGCCAGATTGATCGAGCGGCGCGGCAGGCGGATCGACGAGGTCGGCTTGATCGCAATCCGCGCCACGATGTCCTGGCCGGTGGAGATGCCGCCGAGGATGCCGCCGGCGTGGTTGCTGGCAAACCCGGCGGGAGTCAGCTCGTCGCCGTGTTCGCTACCGCGCTGGGCAACGCTGGCAAAACCATCGCCGATTTCCACACCCTTGACCGCGTTGATGCCCATCATCGCGTAGGCAATCTCCGCATCCAGCCGGTCATACACCGGCTCGCCCCAACCGGCAGGCACGCCGCTGGCGCAGACGGTGATCGCCGCGCCAATCGAATCGCCGGATTTGCGCAGCTGATCCATGTAGGACTCCAGCTCGGGGACGATCCCGGCGTTGGGCGCGAAGAACGGGTTCTGGTCGATTTCTGCCGCATCGACAAAGGGAATTTCCAGCGGCCCCAGCGCACTCATCCAGCCGCGGATCGCGACGCCGTGGCGTTGCTGCAGCCACTTGCGGGCAATCGCCCCGGCGGCAACCCGCACCGCGGTTTCCCGCGCCGACGAACGGCCGCCGCCGCGATGGTCGCGCAGGCCGTATTTCTGGATGTAGCTGTAATCGGCGTGACCGGGACGGAACTTGCTGGCGATATCGCCGTAATCCTTGCTGCGCTGATCCTGGTTGCGGATCAGCAGCGCAATCGGCGTACCGGTGGTCACGCCCTCGAAGACGCCGGAAAGGATTTCCACGGTATCCGGCTCGCGGCGCTGGGTGACATGCCGGGACGTGCCGGGCTTGCGCCGATCCAGTTCCGCCTGGATGTCCGCCTCGCTCAGCGCCAGTCCCGGCGGGCAGCCATCGACCACGCAGCCGATGGCCGGCCCGTGGGATTCGCCGAAGGAAGTCACGGTAAACAGGGTGCCAAAGGTATTGCCGGACATGATCGAAGCGCCAGAAATGAAATGGGGCGCGATTTTAGCACGCAGCTTCCGGCCACTTTCCCCAGGCAGCGCCGTCAGCATCGCTATTTGAGAACAATTCTCGGCTACACTCACGGGGTTGCGCTTCCCCCCTCCATCATGTCGACTTCCATTCCGAGTTTTCCGCTGCGGGGTCCGGTCCGGACCGGCAAGCGGCGTCCGAATATCGCGCTGATCGGTCGCCCCCTCACTGGCAAAAGCACGATCTTCGCGACGGTTTCCAGTACCGAGATACGCCGGCTGCAGCTGCCGGCCCACGCCAGCGAAGCGCCGCAGCCGATCCAGATCAGCCCGGTGGAAATCGGCATTGAGCAGGCCCAGCTGATCGACCTGCCATCGATTGCCTGCCTGCAGCCCCTGGCCGCCGACAACCGGGCGGTGATCGATTACCTGCTGCACGGCTGCCCGGCCAACGGCGACCAGCCTGAATTGCCGCCGCCGGACGTGCTGCTGCAGGTGGTCGATGCCACCAGCCTGGAGCGGGATCTGGAACTCAGCCAGGAGCTGGCGCTGCTCGGTCGGCCGCTGGTGCTGGCGCTGAACCGGGTCGATGAAGTCCATGGTCGCGGCCTGCACATCAATACCCGCGTGCTTTCCGAAAAACTTGGCGTGCCGGTGCTGCCCACCGTTGCCCACATGGGCAAGGGCATCACCGCGCTGTTCTCGGCGGCGCTGGCCGCCGCCCGGCAGAAACTCTGCCCCTTGCCGCAGGCGCCCAGCCCGCACATCGTCGCCAGCCTGCAGGCGCTGAACCCGGTGCTGGCCCGGCCGGAAGTGGATGCACTGTTCCAGATGCCGCGACCGCTGCTGCTGATGCGGGTGGCCAGCGGCGACGGCGAAACCCGGCAGCAACTGGGCCGGCAGTTCCCGGCCTTGCTGCCGGAACTGGATGCCGCCCTGGCCAGTGCCTCCGCCGGGCTGCCGCGGCCGCTGGCCGAGGAACTCCACGCTGACCGCCACCATCGCGCCGCCCTGCTGTTCGAGGCGGTCACCAAGGTGGACCGGGACGGCGGCAAGTCGCGCTGGCGGCACTGGCTGGACGAATTGTTCCTGCACCCGCGCTGGGGCCTGCTCGGCAGCCTGGGGGTGTTTGCGCTGGTGCTGTTCGTGGTTTTCGAAGGCAGCGCGGCGCTCGACAGCATCTCGTCGGCGCCGCTCGCCGCCTGGGCCGGGGAATGGGAGCCGGAGACAACCGGCGGCGTCATCGCCCGCGCCGTGCTCGATGGCCTGATCGGCCTGATCGGCATCGTCGTTCCCTACATGCTGCCGCTGGTGATGCTGCTGGTGGCGCTGGAACAGTCGGGGATCATGCACCGGGTCGCCTTCGTCGTGGACCGGGGTTTCCACCGGATCGGCCTGCACGGCGGCGTTGCGGTGCCCTTCCTGCTCGGCCTGGGCTGCAATGTGCCGGCGATTTCCGCGGCGGCCAGCGCCACCAGCGGCCGGGAACGGGTCGTCGCGGCGCTGCTGATCACCTTTGTTCCCTGCTCGGCCCGCTCGGCGATCCTGCTTGCCATCGGCGGCAAGTACCTTGGCGGTTTCGGCGTGTTTGCGCTGTTCATGCTGACGCTGCTGATCATCGCGGTGGCCGGTCGCCTGCTGGCCCGGCGCTATGGCCATGCCGGCCCCGGCCTGATCCAGGACATCCCCGCCTACGCCCTGCCCCGCTGGCGCGAGCTGCTGGCGATCACTTGGGAGCGGACCAGCGACATCCTGACCATCGTCACGCCGCTGCTGGTGGTCGGCAGCGTGGTCCTGGCGCTGCTGGCGCACTGGGAAGCGGACACCGTCATCAACACCCTGCTGAGCCCGATCACCCACTGGTGGCTGGGCCTGCCGGTCGCCCTCGGGGTGCCGATCCTGTTTGGCGTGCTGCGCAAGGAGTTGTCGCTGGTGATGATCTACCAGGCCCTGGGCAGCCAGGACATCGGCACGATGCTGGACTCGGTGCAGATCGCCACCTTCCTGATCTTCCTGACCTTTTACGTGCCCTGCGTCTCGACCTTCGCGGTGATGCTGCGCACG
>JBEBBF010000329.1:0-2950 GCA_041158545.1 Pseudomonadota bacterium
TTTGACCGCCAGTTCCTTGAACTCGATCGTGTAGGCCTGTTTCGGTATCTTCATTTCATGCCTTCCAAAAGTGACTCAATTTTAGGTCACCCTTGGCAGACGAAATTTCGGGGGAAGCTCATCGAGCCGGTCAAGCCGGATGCGATTCGGTGGTCATCAGATGCGATTTCCCAGCTGGGCCGGTTCTCTCAGCGGATATGCACTTCAACCCGGCGGTTGGCGGGTTCGGGGGTTTCGTCGGGGGTGGGGACTTTGAGGTTGCTTTCGCCGTGGGAGACGATGGCGATGGCGATGGCGCGCAGGCCGCCGTCTTCCAGGAGTTCGGCGACGCGGCGGGCGTTTTTGAGGCCTTTGGCCTTGTTGTCGTCTTCGCTGCCGACGGTGTCGGTGTGGCCGATGATCGAGAGGTCGGGGGATTTGCGCCGCTGCACCGAGGCGATGATCCAGGGCAGCATGGCTTTGGAGGCGGCGGTGAGGCTGCGGCCGTCGTCGTCGAAGTAGAGGGTGTAGCGTTCCGGCAGCGGCGGCTGGGCTTCCATGGCGTCATGGAAGTCGTCGTTCATCTTGTCCTTGGGCAGGTCGTAGGTCTTGCCAGCGGCCATCTGGCCGGGTTGGTCGAGCGCGGTGCTGCCGCCGCTGGCGTCCTGCAGCGAGATGGCGCCGACCTTGCCGTCGTCCGGGTTGGGGATCAGCACGATGTAGGACTGGGTGATGCAGCCGGCCAGGGCGAGGCTGCCGGCCAGCGCGAGCAGAAACGGGGATTTCATTCGTCTTCGACGCGGACCATGAAGTGGGTGCCGCGAACGCCGATGACGCCGGACGGTGTTTCGATGGTGACGGCTTCCGGCTTCAGCTTGGCGATGACGCCGGAGACGTAGTCGAGGGTGCCGCGGGTGATCTTGCTGCTCAGCTTGAGCTTTCCTTCGGCGGGGGCGTAGTGGTAGTCCTTGATGGCAAATTCGGTTTTCGGACCCATGGACATCAGCGTGTTGTCGCGGAAGCTGATGCCGAGCGAGCCGTCCTTGCCGGTCTTGATGACGGCGCCGGCGTCGACCGGCATGCCGACTTCGGCCTTGATGGTTTTGCCTTCGCTGATGATGCTGGCTTCGCCGCTGACGGTCTTGACGTAGCCGATGGGTTCTCCGGCCCAGGTGAGGGTGCTGAGGCTGAGGAGGAGGGCCGGCAGAAGCAGGTGCCGTTTCATGTCTTTCCTTTGTTCCGGCGGGCGGCGGGGGCCCGTGCGTGCAGTGGCCGGGAGCGTACCATAGCCCGGCAGGTTTTCACCGCAGGCCGCTGTCCTTGCGGGGGTTGTGGCGGGGTCGGGTGGGGCGGCGGGAGGCTTTCCGCATTGGTTTTTGCAGGGGCGGCCAGTAGAATCGCCAGTTCTTCCGGCTTCCCGGCGGCAGGGGCTGTCGTGCCGGAGCCGATATTTCACGGGGTAAGGATGATGCAGTTGCACGCGCGCGCCGAGGATCGTACTCAGGATCTGCTGACGGCGAAGAACAAGCTGGAGAGCCTGATCCTGACTGGCCTGGCGATGGGGCGGGAGCGGGACCGGATGGAGCTGCTGCGCAAGATCCTGTTCAGCGGCAAGGAGTTGCTGAATTGCGATGCCGGCACCCTTTATTTGGCCACGGACAAGGATTCGTTGCGCTTTGCGCTGCGGACCCGCGACGACGACCTGCCCAACATCGACCTGCCCTTGCACGACCGGGAAACCGGCGAGCCCATCGAGAGCTTCGTCGCCACCTACTGCGCGGTGCGCAATGAGGCGGTGATCATCGATGACATCTATCGCGAGACCCGTTTCGATGTGACGGGGACCAAGAATTTCGACCACGAGACCGGCTATCGCACCGTCTCGATGCTGGTGATTCCGCTGGCGCCGCGGGATGGGGAAGTGATCGGCGTGCTGCAGTTCATGAACGCCCTCGATCCGGTGACCGGCAAGGTGGTGACCTTCAGCGGCGAGCTGATCCGCTACATCAGCGCGCTGGCGGCGCAGGCGGCGGTGGCGCTGGATAACCACCAGCTGGGGCAGAACCTGGAGCGGCTGGTGGCCAAGCGTACTGCGGAGCTGGAGGCGGCGAAGGCGGAGGCCGAGGCGGCGAACCAGTCTAAGAGCCAGTTCCTGGCGACGATGAGCCACGAGATCCGGACGCCGATGAACGGCATCCTCGGCATGGCGCAGTTGCTGCTGATGCCCGGACTCAGCGAGGAGGAGCGGCTGGAATACACCCGGACCATCCTCAATTCCGGGCAGACGCTGCTGACGCTGCTCAATGACATCCTTGATCTGTCCAAGGTCGAGGCGGGCAAGATGGACGTGGAGCGGCTGGTGTTCGACCCGCGCCAGATCGTCCGCGAGACGGCGACGCTGTTCCAGGATGCGGTCAAGCGCAAGAGCCTGCAGGTCAACAGCACTTGGGAAGGCCCGGAGGTCCGCTACATGGCCGACCCGATCCGGTTGCGGCAGATGCTCTCCAATCTGGTCAGCAATGCCGTCAAATTCACTGCCCAGGGCGGCGTCACCATCGAGGCGCGGGAGCTGGAGCGCAATAGCGAGGAGGCGGTGCTGGAGTTTGCCGTCAGCGATACCGGCATCGGCATTCCGGCGGACCGGCTGTCGCTGCTGTTCCAGCCGTTTTCCCAGGCGGAGCGGTCGACCAGCCGGCATTTCGGCGGGACCGGGCTGGGGCTGGCGATTGTGCGCAGCCTGGCGGCGCTGATGGGCGGCGAGGCCGGCGTCAGCAGCGAGTACGGCAAGGGGTCCCGTTTCTGGTTCCGCGTCCGCGCCGGCGTGGTCCGCGAGGGCGACGAGCGGCGGCAGGCGCGGCGGGAATTCGCCAGCGGCCGCGATGCCGGCCACGCCGAGGCGCTGACCGGCCGGGTGCTGGTGGTCGATGACAACGCGACCAACCGGGTGCTGCTGATCGCCTTGCTGAAGAAA
>JBEBBF010000330.1:0-4598 GCA_041158545.1 Pseudomonadota bacterium
TGACCAGAAAAACGATGAAGATGAAGGCGGGGACCAGGAAGACCAGGTTGGATTCCATGTTCAGACTCCGGAGTTGAAGGTGATGATCAGGCGGTTGGCCCGTTTGCCGACCAGCGTGCCGCTGTGGCCGGGGGTGGGTGGTGGGCCATCGAATTGCAGGTCGGCGTCCCACTCGCTGCCGCGGTAGTGCACCCGGCCTTGCCGGGGTTGATCCGGGTCCAGCCGCAGCAGCCGGACGCTGGCGCCGAGGTCCGGGTCGGGCATGGCTTGATCCCGGCGCAGCTGGCAGTGGCGGAAGCGATAGACCGCCGCGCCAGCCAGCAACATGGTCAGGCTGCCGAGGCTGAGTGCCCAGGGCAGGCTGTCCGGCTGCAGCGTCAGGCTGCCTGCCATGACCAGCAGGCCGAGAACGGCGGCCAGCAGGTAAAGGGTGCCGCTGAACATTTCAATGCCGGCCACCAGTACGGCGAGCAGCAGGCACAGGGCGACGGGAAAGCTCATGTAGGACTCCTTGCAGGACCGCGGGCAGCGGTCGGGTGTGGCGGGTGGCCCAGCGTTGCAACACAGCGTTTCGGGAACGAGGGGACGCAGCGAATCAACTCGGCGGCAGGGTCCAGCTTATCCCGCTTCGCCAGCGGTGACCACGGCATCGAATGCGGCCTGGGCACCATTTTCTGCCGGATTTTTCCGCTTGTTGTTGGCAATTCGGGGAATAGCGGGGGAAAGAGGAATCATAAGACGCCTTCGGGGCTGAACTTGGTGCGATCCCCTCTTGCGATGGAATATCGTGAAAGGCTTTAATAGGCGCTTGTCCGGCTACACCAAACATACACTGCCGGACTGACGACACTGCCCAGTTCAGGAAGGATTCGCAATGCGGAACAACCAACCCGTCACCGACAAGGAAATCCTGCTGGAGGATCACACGCTGATCGTCTCCAAAACCGACCTCAAGGGCCGGATCACTTATGTGAACCGGGATTTCCTGCAGATCAGCGGTTTTACCGAGCAGGAATTGATCGGGCAGCCGCATAACCTGGTCCGGCATCCGGATATGCCGGTTGAGGCCTTCCAGGACTTGTGGGACACGCTGAAAGCCGGTCGCCCCTGGACGGGCTACGTCAAGAACCGCTGCAAGAACGGGGATTATTACTGGGTGCTGGCCAACGCCACGCCGATCTGGGAAAACGGGCAGGTTACCGGCTACATGTCGGTGCGGCGCAAGGCCGACCGGGACGCCATCGCCGCCCATGAGGCGGTGTATCGCCAGTTCCGCGAGGGGCGGCAGGGCGGCTTGCAGATCGTTCAGGGCAAGGCGATCCACAAGGGCCTGGGCCACTGGTTTGCCAATATCGGTCTGGGCATCAAGCTGCTGCTGGTGATGAGTGGCGGCACCCTGCTGCTGGGTCTGGCGCTTGTTCTGGCCTTGTTGTCAGTGAACAATGTTGAAGAACGATTCCGCGCTTACATCGACCAGGATGTGGAGGAGGTCAAGACTTTCAACCTGCTGTACGCCAATGGTTTGCAGATGGGACAGGCCTTGCGCAATACGCTGCTGAATCCATCGGACAGCAAGGCGGTGGCCAATTTCCGCAAGGCGAGTGCCGAGTTCGACGGCTTGGTGGGCAACGCCCGTAATAAGTTTGCGAGCGGCGAATCCGGGCCGGTGCTCGAGAAGATCGCCGGTCTGCGCGAACAGCAGAAGGGCAAGCACGAGACGATCCTGAGCCTGGTCGCCGGCGGCAAGGGCGACGAGGCGCGCACCCTGATCAATGACGAGGAAACGCCGCTGTGGCGTAACGTCAAGCAACTGATCAACGAGCGCAGCCAGGCGCTGGAATCCCGGAGTGGCAGCTTGCGCAGCGGGCTGGCGGATACCGTGGCGAGCGAGCGCAGCCGCGTGATCATGGTGGCGTTGCTGGCGGTTTTGCTGTCCGGGCTGGCAACCCTGTGGTTGCTGCGTTCGGCGGTCAGACGGCTGAGCGTGATCCATAACACGCTGACCAATGTCAGCCAGGGGGATTACACCAACCATATCGATGTCGCGCTCAACGACGAAATGGGCTTCGTGCTGCAGCGGCTGCAGGCGATGCAGACCCGGCTGGGCTTTGAAGTTGCGGAAACCAAGCGCATCGCCGAGGAGATGACCCGGATCAAGTTCGCCCTCGACAATGTGACGACGCCGGTGACGGTCTCCAACGATAGCAATCAGCTGATTTACCTGAACCGGGCGGCAACCGAGCTGTGGACCGGCATGGCACCGCTGATCAGCCGTTCTCACCCCGGCTTCCGGGTTGATGCGATGCTGGGGCAGCCGGTCGCCCAGTACATCGACGATCCGGAAACCCGGCAATCCTTCATGGTGCAGCTGACGACGCCGCGGGACATGGATGCGGAAATCGCCGAACGCAACCTGCGGCTGACGCTGGCTGCAGTGCGCAACGAGCGGGGCGAGTACCTTGGTCGGGTGACCCAGTGGCGTGACCGGACTGCGGAAGTGGCGGTGGAGCGGGAAGTGCAGCAGATCGTTTTCGCCGCCAGCGCCGGCGATTTCACCCGCCGGGTGGACCCGGAAGGCAAGAACGGTTTCTTTGCGACGCTGGCCCAGGGCCTCAACCAGTTGCTGGAAACCGCCGCCCAGGGGCTGGCCGATGTGGCGACGGTGCTGAACGCACTGGCCCAGGGCGACCTGACCCGCAAGATCGATGCGGAATACCAGGGCACCTTCGGCCAACTGAAGAACGACACCAATGCGACGGTGGATCGGCTGCGGGAAGTGGTCAGCCATATCAAGGATGCCTCCGAGGCGATCAATACCGCCTCCCAGGAAATCGCCGCCGGCAACCAGGATCTGTCCAGCCGCACCGAAGAGCAGGCGAGCAGCCTGGAGGAAACCTCCAGCTCGATGGAAGAACTCAACGCCACGGTGCGGCAGAACGCTGAAAACGCCCGTCAGGCCAACGACCTCGCCCGCAAGAGCAATGACATCGCCAGCCGCGGCGGCGACATGGTCAAGCGGGTGGTCACGACCATGAGCGACATCCAGGGCAGCTCGCGCAAGATTGCCGAAATCATCGGCGTCATCGATTCCATCGCGTTCCAGACCAACATCCTGGCGCTGAACGCGGCCGTGGAAGCGGCGCGGGCCGGCGAGCAGGGCCGCGGCTTCACGGTGGTTGCCACCGAGGTGCGCAACCTGGCCAAGCGCTCCGCCGATGCCGCCAAGGAAATCAAGAACCTGATTTCCGAATCCGTGGAAAAGGTCGAGTCGGGCGCCACGCTGGTGCAGCAGGCCGGCAGCACGATGGACGACGTGGTGCATTCCTTCAAGCAGGTGGCGGCCCTGGTGACCGACATCACCAACGCCAGCCGGGAACAAAGCATGGGGATCGAGCAGGTGACCCAGGCGGTGGGTCAGATGGACGAAGTGACCCAGCAGAATGCCGCGCTGGTCGAAGAGGCCGCCGCCGCGTCCGAAAGCCTGGAAGAGCAGGCCCGGGGGCTGGTGCAGGCGGTCAGCATGTTCCGGCTGTCGGATTCGCCGCAGACTGGCCTGACGGCCATCCAGGCCGCACCGCGGCAGTTGCCGGCTGGGCGTGCCCAGTCGGGCGGTCGCCCGGTAGCCGCCTTGCCGCAACGGGACAAACCGCAGAACACCGCGCCTCGCGCCGCCTTGCCGCCGCCGCCCACGGATGACGAGGACGAGTGGCAGGAATTCTGAGCGCAGGCGAACCGCTCTCGACGGGCCGGCACCGGAAACGGTGACCGGCCCGTTGTTTTTTCAGCCGGCTGCGGGCTGGGTGGCGCCTGGCGGGCGTGCCGGGGCGCCTGATCTGCCCCGATGTGGTGAATGCCACTGAGTATCGCTTTTCCGGTTTCTCCGCTAATTCCGGATGATGGCAACTTGATCCCGGCACGATCACTGTAAAACCCGGCTTGGGCCTGTTTATTGCTCTATAATTACGGGTTTGTGAGTTCTGGTCTGGCCGCACTGGTTGCGGTCGTTGTGGCAATCGTTGTGGCAATTTTTCCGGGAAGGTTTTCACCATGCGACATTGGCTGTCCTTGTCGAAACTGATTTCCCGCCCGCTTTCCCTGGCCTTGGGTCTGGCTTTTTCCGGTCATGCCCTGGCTGAAGGCGGTGCGCCTGTACTGGCTTTTCTTGACCGGCTGTTTCCCGCCGGCGAAACCCGAATCCAAGCCCAGGAGGTTCAGGACCTGGCACCGGCAGCGACCCCGGTTCAAGCGCCGCTCTATCTCGACACGGCCCTGGTCACCCAGGAGTTGCGCACGGCGACTCCGCTGCCGCAAACCATTGATCTGACGGTTTCTCCGGACGATCTGTGGGTGCGGGTCCGCAATGGCTTTGCCATGCCCAACCTCAACAGCGATCTGGTCCTCTACCACCAGCAGTGGTACATGAACCGGCCGGATTACCTGCGGCGGATGGTCGAACGCAGCCGGCGCTACATGCACTACATCGTCGAGGAAATCGAAAAGCGCGGCATGCCGACGGAACTGGCGCTGCTGCCCATGGTGGAAAGTGCCTTCAATCCGATGGCCTATTCCCGCAGCCATGCCTCCGGCCTGTGGCAATT
>JBEBBF010000331.1:0-6191 GCA_041158545.1 Pseudomonadota bacterium
GGGCTGGCGATCAGCCGCAGCATCATCGAGAACCACGGCGGCCGGCTGTGGCTGGAGCCGGCTTCCGGCCACGGCGCCTGCTTCATCTTCACGCTGCCGGACAGCTGAAGCGGCCGGGGCACCCGGCCTAAAACACCGACAAACCAGGAGACAAACATGGACAACCCGACTACTTCCGCCCCCGCCACCCCGCTGCACGGCGGCTGCGCCTGCGGCGGCGTGCGCTACCGCGTGAACGCCGAACCGGTGCTGGCCGCCCATTGCCATTGCCGGCATTGCCAGGTTTCCAGCGGCGCTGCCTACGCCACGGTGATGGGCGTGCCGCGTCCGGCTTTCCAGCTGGAGCAGGGCACGACCGCCAGCTACACCTACACCGGCGACAGCGGCAATCCGGTGATCCGCCACTTCTGCCCCTACTGCGGCTGCCCGCTGTTTTCCGACGTGCGCATCCTGCCCGACCTGTGGTTCGTCCGGATCGCCTCCCTCGACGCGCCGGAGCAGGTGACGCCGACGCTGCACATCTACTGCGACAGCGCCCAGCCCTGGGACAAGCCGGAAGACGGCCTGCCGCGCTTTGCGACGATGCCCGGCTGAGTCCGCCGGCTGGCCATGGCTGAAACGGTTTATGTCGTCGATGACGACCTTTCGCTGCGTGAGGCGCTGAGCAGCCTGCTGCGCTCGGTGGGGCTGCAGGTCGAAACCTTTGCCTCGGCGCTCGCCTTCCTCGGCGCCCCCCGCGCCGCCGGCCCCGCCTGTCTGGTGCTGGATGTGCGGATGGCCGGGATGAGCGGGCTGGACCTGCAAAGCCGCCTGCAGGAAGGCGGCGACACGCTGCCGGTGATCTTCATCACCGGCCACGGCGACATCCCGATGGCCGTCCGCGCCATCAAGTCCGGCGCCTGCGAATTCCTCTCGAAACCCTTCTGCGACGAAGACCTGATCCGGGCCATCCGCCAGGCGCTGGACAAGGACCGGCGGACGCGGGAAGAAGCCGGCGAGTGGGACGAACTGCGCCGCAAGTTCGACGCGCTGACCGGCCGGGAAAAGGAAGTCCTGACCTACATCGTCCAGGGCGCCCTGAACAAACAATCCGCCGCCGCCCTCGGCATCTCGGAAATGACCATCAAGGTCCACCGCCACAACATCATGCGCAAAATGCACGCCCGCAGCCTGCCCGACCTGGTGCGGATGGTGGAGCGCTTGAAGAAGGGGGAGGGGTGAGGGGCGTTATTTCCAACTCAAATGCCTGGACGCCGCCCGGAAAATCAAGGGCAGTTACCCTTGAATTCAATCTCATCAGGCAATCTGGCTCGCCCGGAAGAGTAGCAGGCCGGCGGCGAGGAGGCAGATGCTGGCGAAGCTGGTGTGGAGGTTGAGTGCCGGGTAGCGGGCGGCGAGGCGGCGGCCGAGGAGGAGGCCGGGGATGGCGCCGGCGGCGAAGGGGAGGGCGATGGGCCACAGCAGGCTGCCGTGGATGCCGGCGGCGAGGATGCCGCCCAGCGCGACCAGGGTCATGACGCCGAGGGAGGTGGCCAGGATGTGGCGCGGTGGCAGGTCGGAGAACCAGGTGAGTGCCGGGACGATGACGAAGCCGCCGCCAACGCCGAGCAGCCCGCTGAGCAGGCCGCTGACGGCGCCGGTCAGCGACAGCACCAGTGCGCAGGGGCGGGTCCAGCGTAGCCGGCCGGTGTCGCTTTGTTTGCGGCAGGGAAATTTGTGGTTGAGTTCGATATCGGAGGTCGCGGCCGGGCGCCCCTGGCGGTACATCCGGCGGGCGGTCCACAGCAGCAGTAGCGAAAAGATGATCAGCAGCAGCCGGTCCGGCAGCTGCTGGGCGAGATGGATGCCGACCGGGGTCAGCAGCAGGCCGATGCCGCCGATCAGCAGCGCCGCCCGGTAGCGCAGCTTGCCCTGGCGCCAGCCGAGCAGGGCGCCGAGTCCGGCGGAAAGGAAGACGGCGAACAGCCCGACCGGGCCGGCCTGGGTCATCGGCAGGTTGAGGCCGGTGACCAGCAGCGGTACGCCAAGGATGCCGCCGCCGGCGCCGCTGAGCGCGAGGATCAGGCCGACGATCAGGCCGAAGGCGAGGGGGAGCAGGGTCGGTCCGAGCAGTTCAGGCATGGCAGCGGGCGAATTCCGGGGGCGTGTCGCGGTGCAGTTTACGTCGTGGAGGGCCGCAAGGCGGGCTTCAGTGCAGGGTGCGCGGTGGGGGGCGGTCTCGGGTTTGAGGCCGGGTCATGCCGTGTTTGCGCCGGGGAAATGTCCGGGGCATGCCGGCTGCCGGTAAAAACGCCGAAGCCGGCGGCGGCCGGCTTCGGAGGCGGTCAGGCGAGCAAGGCCGGGACTGGACGGGCGTCAGGCCATGCCCGGATTGTTGTTCACGCCCTTGAGCGTTGGCAGGTTCAGCTTGACCGGTTTGACGGTCTTGATGGCGCGCAGGTAGGTGGCGACGACTTCCCAGATCGGTTCGCCGCTGTTTTTGGCTTCTTCCGAAACCGGCGCCCAGCCGGCGACCTTGTAGGTCTTCCTGGCGTCGATCGGCTGTCCCTTGAGCATCATGTTCTGGATGCGGTTGCCCATCTTCGCCGTGGGGTCGCAGGTCCATTGCAGTCCGCCTACCCGAACCATGTCGCCGCCCTGCTGGTAATACGGGTCGGGGTTGAACAGGTTGTCGCAGACGTCTTCGAGCACGGTCTTGATCATTTCGCCGCTCATGTTGGTCACCGTGGTCCAGGGGTAGGTGATCGCGGTCTGGTCGAGGACGTGTTCCATCAGGATGGGCTGGCCGGGCAGCAGCGAGGTGCCCCAGCGGAAGCCGGGGGAGAAGGCGATTTCGGCGTCCTTGACCTGCAGCAGCGCGTCGAGGATCAGCTGGTCGAAGGTGCCGTTGAAGTTGCCGCGGCGGTAGAGCAGGCCTTCGGTGACGGCCAGCTTTTCGTTGAGCTTGCCGAGGTAGGGGGCGCGGGCCTTGTCGATCAGGGCCTGCATGTCCTTGTCGGCGGGCAGCAGGTTGGCGAAGACCGGCAGCAGCTTGTAGCGGAAGTCGGAGACCTTGCCGTGCTTGACGTCGAAGTCGATCACGCCCAGGTATTTGCCGTTGGAGCCGGCGTTGGTGACCAGCGTGCGGCCGCCGGGGTTTTCCACGACGATGGGCGCCGGGACGCCGTCGTGGGTGTGGCCGCCCATGATCGCGTCGATGCCGCGGACCCGGCTGGCCATCTTCAGATCGACGTCCATGCCGTTGTGCGAGACGACGACGACGACCTGGGCGCCGGCGGCGCGGGCTTCGTCCACGGTCTTCTGCATGTTTTCGTCCTGGATGCCGTAGCTCCAGTTGGGAATCTGCCAGCGCGGGTTGGCAATCGGGGTGTAGGGGAAGGCCTGACCGATGATCGCCACCGGCACGCCGTTGATCTTCTTCATCACGTAGGGCTTGAACACCGGGTCGCCGAAGTCGGTGGTCTTGATGTTCTGGGCGACGATGTCGATCTTGCCGGCGAAATCCTTTTCCTCGATTTCCTTGACCCGGGCTTCGCCGTAGGTGGATTCCCAGTGCAGGGTCATGACATCGACGCCCAGCGCCTTGCAGGCGTCGACCATGTCCTGGGCGTTGCTCCACAGCGCGGTGCCGGAGCCTTGCCAGGTGTCGCCGCCGTCGAGCAGCAGGGCGCCGGGGCGGCTGGCTTTCATCCGCTTGACCAGCGTGGCGAGGTGGGCGAAGCCGCCGACCTTGCCGTAGATGTGGGCGGCCTGTTCGAAATTGAGGTAGGTGAAGGCGTGGGCTTCAAGGCTGTTGGGCTTGATGCCGAAGTGCTTCAGCAGGCTTTCGCCGACCAGATGCGGCACCTTGCCGTACTGGTCGCCCATGCCGAGATTGACATTGGGTTCGCGGAAATAGATGGGCAGCAGCTGGGCATGACAGTCGGTGATGTGCAGCAGGCTGACATTGCCGAACTTGGGCAGATCGTAGAGGCGGGCGGCGCTGGTGGCGGCCAGGCCCGGTTCACTGTGCAGGGACATGCCGCCGGCAGCGGCAACGGCGAGGACTTGCAGGAATTCCCGACGGTTCATGCTGGAGAACCTCCAAAAAAAGCCCCGGCCGCTGGACACGGCCGGGGAAAACGATGACGCAAGACTTAGTCCTGATTGACCGGGGAGGCCGGATCGACCAGGAAGGCAACGATGTGGGTGACTTGCTCCGGCGTCAGCCAGCTGTGCAGGCCGAAACGGGGCATGTTGGTGCAGGGCAGGAAGGCGTTGGAGTTGTAGATCTTGTCGTAGGTGTACTTCACGATCTCTTCACTGCTGCCGCGCATCTTGCCGTAGTGCTGCAGGCTGGGGCCGATGGTGCCGTAGGCGACTTCCTTCTTCGCCAGCTGGTGGCAGGCGTAGCAGTTGCCGCCGCGCAGGCGACCGGCCGGGTCGGGCTGGATGAAGCCGATGTGGCCCCCGGTGCCGACGGCGGCGAGCTTTTCGCCTTCCTTCCAGTCGCCGATCAGCTTGCCATCCACCGGGTAGCGGATCGTGGCGCGGTTGAGTTCGGCGAGCCGGGCGCTGACCTTGGCCGGGGGGTTATCCCGGTACTTGCCACAGGTCTTCATGGTTTCGTCCTGGGTCAGGCGGGTCATCCAGTACGACGGGTTGTCGCTGCGGAAGCTGGCGGCAAAGACTTTTTCCGCATCGGCGGCGTACTTGCCGCCGGGCGGGGTGGGTTCAGCGGCCCCGCTGAGGCTGCAGGCCAGGGCGGAACACAGGAGGAGGGTGCGTTTGATGGCGCGTTTCATGGCGTTCTCCCTGGTCTTAACGTTTGATGCCCGGCGTTTCCATTACGGTGCCGGTGGCGTTCTTTTGCAGGAAGGTCTCCAGCGCAATGACGGAGTCGGACAGGTACTTCGGCTCCGGCCAGCGGGCCTGCCGCATGCAGTCGATCAGACGGCGTTGCATGGTCCACACCGTGCCCTGGGAAACCCGGTAGGACGGCCAGGTCTTCATTGCGACGCCGGCGCCGGCCGGGGTGGTCAGGTTGCCGAGTTCCTGCAGGCGGATCCGCTTGCCTTCCTGGCCGTGGCAGATCGAGCAGGAGAAATCCTGCGGACCGGAGCGACGGTAGAAGATGTATTCGCCGATGGCGGCCATCCGGGCTTCTTCGGGATGCTTGGCCGGGGCGGTGATGGGCAGACCGTTGGACTTGGCGCCGACAAAGGTCACCAGGGCTTCGATGTCGGAGTCCTTGCCGGGCTTGGAGAACCAGTTGGTCGTCGCCTGTTCGTAGCTCAGGCCCTGCAGGGTCATCATGCAATGGACCAGACGGGATTCCACGTCCATGACCTTGCCGGTGTCCTTGAAATAGCGGGGCAACTGGGCGTAGGCACCTTCCAGCTTGCCAGGGCCGAGGCCCAGGTCACAGTTTTCCAGGGTGGCCTGCTTGGGGCCGCGCTTCTCGCTCCACAGGACTTCGCCCTTGGCTTCCAGCAGGTCGGCGGGGTTGCCGTCGGCCAGGGCTTCGCGGTATTTGGCCAGCTCGTCGGCGACCTTGTCGTCGGCAGCGGTGGCCGTGCCCAGGGTCAGGAGCGCAACACAGGCCCCCACCCAAAGCTTCTTGCTCGGGATCATTGTTTGTCTCCTTGGGAGAAAAAAGGCGGACCGGGTCTGTGCCACGGTTCCGCCTTTCAGGCCGTGATCAGTTGATCGCGGCTTCGTCGGTGCGGGAATCGCCCTTGTTGTCCTTCCAGGACACGCTGACCTTCTCGCCCTTGGCGCCGCCCTTGAACTTGAAGGCGAGGTAGGGGTTCTTGGACACGGCGGTGCCGAATTCACCCGCCAGCACGACCTTGTCGCCATGTTTGACGACGATTTCGGTGATGAACCAGGCCGGAACAACGGCGCCGTTGGCGTCCTTGCGCTGGCCGGTTTCCATTTCGTGGGCAAACAGCACCTTGACTTCGGTAACGCCGTCCTTGCTGGCGGCGCGAATCTTCATCGGATTTCCCATTCGGATTGACTCCTCAAATCTGTGTGTGAATCAGCCGCCGCAGCCGCCGAGGGTGACCTTGACTTCCTTGGTGGCCATGTAGAACTTGCCGCCGGCCTTGACCAGGGCGTAGACGTTGGAGGTCTGGCCCATCTTGACGCGGGTCTGGACGTTGGCTTCGGTGCCTTCCGGCAGCACGAAGGAAGCGGCCAGGGCGTTC
>JBEBBF010000332.1:0-7571 GCA_041158545.1 Pseudomonadota bacterium
AGACCGAGCTGGATGAGAAAAAACTCAGCGCTGCTGAGAACAAGCAAGCCCTGCTGCACCCAGATCGCATCCGTGAGATCACGCAGTACATACTGAACAATTTCCGGCAGAAGACCCATCGCCTGCACGCGGGCAACAAAGGCTTCAATGCCATGTTCGCGGTCAGCAGTGTGGATGCCGCCAAGCTGTATTACGAATCATTCAAAGCACTGCAGAAGGACAGCGACAAACCATTGCGGGTGGCCACCATCTTCTCGTTCGCAGCCAACGAGGAACAAGATGCCATCGGCGATATTCAGGATGAAAGTCTTGAAGTGTCAGCCATGAACAGCAGTGCCAAGGAATTTTTGAGTGCTGCCATTGCTGACTACAACGCCCTGTTCAAAACTAACTTCAGCGTGGATAGTGATGGCTTCCAGAACTACTACCGAGACCTGGCCAAGCAGGTGAAGGCCAAGGAGATTGATCTGCTGATCGTGGTGGGCATGTTCCTGACGGGCTTCGATGCGCCGACGCTGAACACCCTGTTCGTCGACAAGAACCTGCGCTACCACGGCCTGATGCAGGCCTATTCGCGCACCAACCGCATTTTTGACGCCACCAAGACCTTCGGCAACATCGTCACTTTCCGCGACCTGGAACAGGCAACCATCGATGCCATTACCTTGTTCGGTGACAAGAACACCCGGAACGTGGTGTTGGAGAAGAGCTACAAGGAATACATGGAAGGCTTCACCGATGTACTGACCGGTGATGCGCGGCGTGGTTTTGTGGATGTGGTGCGGGAACTGGAGCAGCGTTTCCCCGACCCTTCCGCCATCGAAAAGGAATCCGACAAGAAGGCGTTTGTGAAGCTGTTCGGCGAGTATCTGCGCGTCGAGAACGTGCTGCAGAACTTCGATGAGTTCGCAAACCTAAA
This sequence comes from Pseudomonadota bacterium, assembly GCA_041158545.1. GTDB lineage: Bacteria > Pseudomonadota > Gammaproteobacteria > Burkholderiales > Rhodocyclaceae > JBEBBF01. Next base: position 920 of record JBEBBF010000332.1, read on the forward strand.
GGCCTTGCAAACCCTTGACATGAACGATCCGGCAGCCGTCGAGGCGTTCAAGGTCCAGCGTTATTTGAGCGATGACGATCTGGCTGCGCTGCAGGCGATCAAGATACCGGCCGAACGGAAGATCCAGGATTACCGTTCAACCTACAACGACGTGCGTGACTGGCTGCGCCGGGAAAAATCTTCCACCGAGAAGGAAAAATCCACCATCGACTGGGATGACGTGGTCTTCGAGGTCGACTTGCTGAAGTCGCAGGAAATCAACCTCGACTACATCCTGGAGCTGATCTTCGAACACAACAAGAAGATCAAAAACAAGGCTGCCTTGATCGAAGACGTGCGCCGGGTGATTCGCGCCAGCCTGGGCAACCGCGCCAAGGAAGGCTTGCTGGTCGATTTCATCAACCAGACCGACTTGGACCAGATCGGCGACAAGGCCAGCGTGATCGACGCCTTCTTTACCTTTGCCCAGGCGGAACAACAGCGCGAGGCTCAAGAACTGATCAGCGACGAGAACCTGAACGCCGAGGCGGCCCGACGCTACATCATCACCTCGCTGAAACGGGAATTTGCCAGCGACAACGGCACCGAACTCAATGCTGTTCTGCCGAAGATGAGCCCGCTCAATCCCCAATATCTGCCTAAAAAACAAGGTGTTTTCCAGAAAATCTCGGCATTTGTAGAGAAATTCAAGGGCGTAGGCGGTCTGAATTAATGGAAACATCCTCCTGACTGACGGCGCCGTCTCTTTTCCAGTCACAAGTTTTCCCCCGCACCTTCCCGCACAAACCCGCCCCCCAGTGCTACACTCCCCCAATATTTCGACAATACTCGAATCATGGAAACACTAAACGCAGCGGAGTTGTTGGCGGCGCTGGGGCATGAGTCCCGGTTGGCGATTTTTCGTTTGTTGGTGGAGGCGGGGCCGCGGGGGGTGAATGCGAGTGCGATTGGCGGGCAGTTGGGGATGGCGCCGGCAACCTTGTCGTTTCATCTGGCGCATCTCAGCCGGGTGGGGCTGATTTCCGGGGAGCGGGAGAGCCGTTTCATCCATTACTCGGCGAATTACCCGCTGATGGATGTGCTGATTGCCTTTCTGACCCGCAATTGCTGCCAGGGGACAGCGTGCCTGACGCAAACGGTCTGCTGCGAGGCGCGGGATCAAGCTCAGACCGATCTGGAGGAAAAAGCCCGTGAGTTGTGAACTGAAAACCGTGCTGGTGCTGTGCACCGGGAATTCCTGCCGTTCCCAGATGGGGGAGGCGATCTTGAATCAGGTGCTGGCGGGTCGGGTGCGCGCCCTGTCGGCGGGGACGGCGCCGCAGCCGCAGGTGGCGGCGGGGGCGCTGGAGGCGTTGCGGCTGGCGGGGGTGCCGACGGCGGGCCTGCGGCCGAAGTCGGTGGAAGCGCTGCTGGAGACGCGGATTGATCTGGTGGTCAGCGTTTGCGACAACGCCCAGGAGACCTGCCCGGTGTTTCCCCGGCCGGTGCCGCGGCTGCACCTGCCTTTCCACGATCCCCATGGTGAGCCGCTGGCGTCCTTCATCGCGGTGCGGGACGACATCGCGGCGCGGCTGGTGCCGGCGGTGGTGGCGGCGCTGGGTCTGACGGAGGTGGCGTAATGTCGGGGCAATGCGAAGGGGTGGCGAAGCAGGCGGGCGGCACGGCGATGTCCTTGTTCGAGCGCTTTCTCAGCCTTTGGGTTTTCCTGTGCATCCTGGCGGGCATCGCCCTGGGGCAGCTGGCGCCGGGGGTGTTTCAGGCGATAGGCCGGCTGGAGGTGGCGCAGGTGAATCTGCCGGTGGGGCTGCTGATCTGGGTGATGATCATCCCCATGCTGGTCAAGGTGGATTTCGGCGCCTTGCACGAGGTGCGGCAGCATCTGCGCGGGATAGGGGTGACGCTGTTCGTCAATTGGCTGGTCAAGCCGTTTTCGATGGCTTTCCTCGGCTGGCTGTTCATCCGCCAGCTGTTTGCGCCCTGGTTGCCGGCGGCGCAGCTGGACAGCTACATCGCCGGCTTGATCCTGCTGGCGGCGGCGCCGTGCACGGCGATGGTGTTCGTCTGGAGCCGGCGGTCCGGGGGCGACCCCTTGTTCACGCTGTCCCAGGTGGCGCTGAACGACAGCATCATGGTGCTGGCTTTTGCGCCCCTGGTGGCCTTCCTGCTGGGGATTTCTGCGATCAGCGTCCCCTGGGCGACGCTGCTGATTTCCGTGGGGCTGTACATCGTGATTCCGGTGCTGCTGGCGCAGTGGTGGCGCAAGTCGCTGCTGGCAGCCGGGGAGGCGGCCTTCGCCGCGGCGATGGCGCGGATCGGCCCGTGGTCGATCACCGCCTTGCTGGCGACCCTGGTGCTGTTGTTCGCCTTCCAGGGGGAAGCGATCCTGCGGCAGCCGCTGGTCATCGCGCTGCTGGCGGTGCCGATCCTGATCCAGGTGTTTTTCAATTCGGCGCTGGCCTACGGCCTGAACCGGCTGCTCGGCGAAAAGCACAGCGTCGCCTGCCCGTCGGCGCTGATCGGGGCGTCGAACTTCTTCGAGCTGGCAGTGGCGGCGGCGATCAGCCTGTTCGGCTTTGAATCCGGCGCCGCGCTGGCCACGGTGGTCGGCGTGCTGATCGAAGTGCCGGTCATGCTGCTGGTGGTGCGGGTGGTCAACGCCAGCCGTGGCTGGTACGAAGCCGGCTTGCCGCCGCCGCGCTGAAAATCCGGGTGGGCTAGTTGCCGGCCGCAGGCGCTTCAAAGACGCTGCGGCCGGGCGCCTCGCCCGGAACATTGAACATCACGCCGACGGTCTGGATACGCCCGTTCCGTCCCCAGGCAGGCAGGGTGTAACCGGGCAGCAGACAATCCGTGTCGGCAAATTCCCCGGCGTCCGGCGGGCCACCCAGCATCCGGGTATAGGGCGCGCCACTGCCCTGCTGCAAGAGCAGATAGACGCGGTAACGGGGAATCGGCGCCAGGGGTGTCAGGCCCTGCGGCGCGATCTGCAGCGTGAAGCTCGGGATTTCGGCGGAGTCTGCTGCGGCTTTTCCCCCTTGGCCAGCCGGGGCCACGGCGGGCATTTGCGGGGTGAATTCCGCCCGGCGGAGGTGGCCGACGGCGTCCGTCCAGTGCAGCCTCAGGTAGGGCGGCGGGTTTTCCCGGGGTGACCAGAACAGATGCAGGTCGCCGCCATGACTGCAGTACTCCGGGTGGCTGACCGGGTAGGTCGGCCACTGGCCGCCCTGACGTTGCTCGATCCGGGTCAGCCGGACACCCGGCTCGGCCAGCAGCGACTGGACGTGCACCGGCCCGAAGCCGGGCATCAGATAGGTTTGCACCGGGCCGACCCGGTAAGGCAGCGGCGGGTTGTCCCGCGGCAGCGCTCGCCGTTCGCCGATCTCCCGCGCTGCCGCGTGCAGCGGGTGCTGGGCCGCGAAGAAGGCGGTGCCCGGCAACATGAGCAGGATGCCCAGCCCGGTCAAACCGAGCAGCACGGCCTCGCCAGTGCCAAAGACCGGGCGCAGGCAGCGGCCGATGAACACATGCCCGCCAAACCACAGCAGAGGCGCCAGCGTGAACAGGCTGAGGTAGAACACCGCCAGCCCCTCCATGCCACTCACCAGCTGCGCCGGGTAAAACAAGGCCACCAGGGTCAGCGGCGCCAGCAGCAGGGAAACGATCCGGAGACGCAGCCAGGCCCCATAGCGGCCGCGACGGGCGAGCAACAGGGCTTCCAGCCCGAGCAGGGCCAGCATCAGCCCGATCAGCCCGGCGGCGGCCAGTTGCCATTGCTGCCGGGTGCCGTCCGGCAGGGCTGCCAGGGTTTCAAGGATTTGCTGCCATTCCATCGCCGCCTCCCTTTGCTTCGGGCGACTACTCTACCCTGAGCCGCAGCAAATGGCGCAGCCCGGCGCGCTGCCGGGCTGCAGGCCAGACTGCGCTCGCCGGTTTCAGCCGCGGGGGCGGAGGTCGAAGCGGTCGGCGTTCATGACCTTGACCCAGGCGGCAACGAAGTCGGCGACGAATCTTTCCCGGTTGTCGTCCTGGGCGTAGACCTCGGCCAGGGCGCGCAGCTGGGAATTCGAGCCGAACACCAGATCGACGCGGCTGGCGGTCCAGCGCAGTTCGCCGGACTGGCGGTCCCGCCCGCTGAAGGCGTTGTCGCCGCTCGGCGCCCACACCGTGCCGATATCGACCAGATTCACAAAAAAGTCGTTGCTCAACTGGCCCGGCCGCCGGGTCAGCACGCCCAGCGGGCTATCGCCATGGTTGGCGCCGAGTACCCGCAGGCCGCCGACCAGCACCGTCATCTCCGGCGCGCTGAGCCCGAGCAGCTGCGCCCTATCGACCAGCAAGGCCTCCGGCGCCACGCTGAATCGCCGCGGCTGGTAATTGCGGAAGCCGTCGGCCAGCGGCTCCAGCACCGCGAAGGATTCGGCGTCGGTCTGGGCGGCGCTGGCGTCGACCCGGCCCGGCGTGAAGGGGACCGTCACGGCATGCCCTGCGGCCTGGGCGGCGGCTTCCACCGCGGCGCCACCGGCCAGCACGATCAGGTCGGCCAGCGACACCCGCTTGCCGGCTTCGGCGGCGGCGTTGAACTGCTGCTGGATGTCCTCCAGCGCCGCCAGCACCCGCGCCAGCTGGGACGGTTCGTTCACCGCCCAGTCCTTTTGCGGCGCCAGACGCAGCCGGGCGCCGTTGGCGCCGCCCCGCATGTCGCTGCCGCGGTAGGTGCTGGCGGCGGCCCAGGCGGTGCTGACCAGTTCGCGGATCGTCAGGCCGGAAGCGAGGACGCGGGCTTTCAGCGCGGCGATGTCGGCGGCGTCGATCAGCGGGTGCTCCCGCGCCGGCAGCGGGTCTTGCCAGATCAGGTCTTCCGCCGGGACTTCCGGACCGAGGTAGCGGCATTTCGGCCCCATGTCCCGGTGGGTCAGCTTGAACCAGGCGCGGGCGTAGGCGTCGGCGAATTCATCGGGATGCGCCAGGAAATGCCGGGCGATCTTTTCATAGGCCGGGTCGAAGCGCAGCGACAGGTCGGCGGTGGTCATCTGCGGCGGATGCTTCTGGTCCGGGTCGTGGGCGTCGGGAATCAGGTCTTCCGGCGCCACGTCGCGGGCGCGCCATTGAATCGCGCCGGCCGGGCTCCGGACCTGCTCCCACTCATATTTGAACAGGGTCTGCAGGTAGCCCATGTCCCAGCGGGTGGGATGGGGTTTCCAGGCGCCTTCGAAGCCGCTGGTGGTGGTGTCGCCGCCCTTGCCGCTGCGGTGGCTGTTGCGCCAGCCGAAGCCCATTTCCTCCATCGCCGCGGCTTCCGGTTCCGGGCCGACCTGGGCCGGGTCGCCGGCGCCGTGCATCTTGCCGAAGGTGTGGCCGCCGGCGATCAGCGCGACGGTTTCGTAGTCGTTCATCGTCATCCGGGCGAAGGTTTCCCGGACATCGCGCCCGGAGGCCACCGGGTCCGGCTGGCCATCCGGCCCCTGGGGATTGACGTAGATCAGACCCATCTGCACCGCCGCCAGCGGCTGTTCCAGCTCCCGTTCGCCGTGGTAGCGGCTGTCCGGCTGGTCGCTGGTGGCGAGCCAGGTTTTCTCGGCGCCCCAATAGACGTCTTCTTCCGGCGCCCAGATGTCTTCCCGACCGCCGCCGAAGCCGAAGGTCTTGAAGCCCATGCTTTCCATCGCGACGTTACCGGCGAGGATGAACAGGTCGGCCCAGGAAATGGCGTTGCCGTATTGCTTCTTGATCGGCCAGAGCAGCCGGCGCGCCTTGTCGAGGTTGCCGTTGTCGGGCCAGCTGTTCAGCGGCGCGAAACGCTGGTTGCCGGTGTTGGCGCCACCACGGCCGTCGGCGCTGCGGTAGGTGCCGGCGGCGTGCCAGGCCATGCGGATCATCAGCCCGCCGTAGTGGCCCCAGTCGGCGGGCCACCAGTCCTGGGAGTTAGTCATCAGCGCCGCCAGGTCCCGCTTCAGCGCCGGGAAATCCAGCGTGGCGAAGGCGGCGGCGTAGTTGAAGCCCGCCCCCATGGGGTTCGCGACCGGCTGGTGCTGGTGCAGGATCGACAGGTTCAGCTGATTGGGCCACCAGTCGGCGTTGGCGCGGAGGCCCTGCTGGGCGCGGGCGCCGCCAGCGTGGTGGAACGGGCATTGAGCGGCGGGGGTGTTCGGGTTCATGGCGGGTCTCCTTCCAATGTATTGAGCTTGGGCAAAACGGCCCTGCGGCCTGTTGCCCCGGTCGCTGGCGGCGGGCGCCATCGGGGGCTGAGCGGGTTGCGGCAGGGCGTGTCGCGTGGAGACCATTCTTCTCCCGGCTATCAGGACTGTCCAAATGATTGGCGCTATTTATGGAATAGGGAAAATCAATCGAACTTCGACGCTGGCAGCGGCGCGAATGACCGCTGGGACGGGAAGGGGTTGCCGGAAAGGGATCGTCGGCCCGTTGCGGGCGCTACGGCGTGGAGCCGGCTCGAAATTGGCTGGAAATGGGCGGAAAGACCGGTTCAGGGCAGCTGCCAGGCTTGCCGCCGGGCGGCGTATTCCCTTTCCGGCAATTGCAGCAGGCAGGGCTGCGCGGCGGGGTCCAGCCAGCGACAGAGTGACTGCAGCGCCGCCAGGTCCAGCGCCGTGCAGCCGGCGGTGGGCTGGCCGGGCGCGGCCCAGACGTGGATGAA
>JBEBBF010000333.1:0-7937 GCA_041158545.1 Pseudomonadota bacterium
GCTCAGTTGGTAGAGTACCGGATTGTGATTCCGGCTGTCACCGGTTCGATCCCGGTATGTCGCCCCAGAATTCCTTGAAAAAACCGCCTCTTGGGGCGGTTTTTTCATTTACGGCTTCAACTGCTTCGGTCGTTGTTTCAGCCGTTTTTCAATCGCTGTTTCAATTTTCCCCAGGCGCGATTCAGGCCACGCTGGCGGCGTGGCCTGGTGCCGTCGTTACTGGATGATGAAGTTGGTGAACAGCACTTCCTTGATGCCGGTTTTTTCGCTCTCGTCGATCAGCTTGTTGATCGTGGATTGAATCTTGTCGGCCAGCGCGCGTTTGCCTTCCAGTGTCCGCAACTTGCCTTCTTCTTCGCCGGAGAGCAGCAGGATGATCGCGTTCTGAATCTTGGGTTTCAAGGTACCCAGGGAATGCGCGGCTTCCGGTGAGCCGGTCTCCAGCATGATTTCCAGTTGCAGGTAGCGGCCGCTGGAGTTGGCGGCACCGAGATTGACGGTGAATTTCAGGGGTTCCGGGCCGCTGGCGCCGCCGTGGTCGCTGGCCAGGGTGGGGGAGAGGGGCAGGGCCAGGGCAAGCAGAAGCAGGCATTGCCGCAGTGGACGCAGTCGGGCTGAAAACATGGAGGCTCCGGAGAGGGCTGCTGGGGTGGAACAGGCTGGAAGCCGGGATTTTCCGTCAGCAAATGTTCGGGAACAAGCAAAAAAGCAGCTGAAAAAAAGGGGCGGCCGCAATAAAACAGGCTCGGCCGGGGTTCAGCGGCGATTTTCCTCGGAGGAGAAGAAGTAATTGAGCCGGCTGCGCGGCATCAGGTATTCCAGCACTTCCGGGGCGCAATCGACCCGGCGCAGCGTGCGCAGGATGCTGACCTGGGGAAATTCGGCCAGGTTGATGACCGGGGCTTCCTGTTTGTCCACTTCCCGGTCATAGAGCAGGACCGTGGGTTTGAGCAGCTGGGTTTGATCGACCGCGATGACCAGCGCCAGATCGCCGGAAGACAGCTCGACCAGGGTGCCGGGCGGGTACACGCCCAGCAGCTTGACCAGGATTTCCAGCATCCGCTTGTCGAAGTGGGCGGCTTCGTTCTTGTACATCCGCGACAGGGCCGCGGCGGGTGGCAGGGCTTGTTCCGGGTACAGCGGGTTGCAGAGGTTGTCGTAGCGGTTGGCCAGCGCAATGATCCGGGCCAGCGGGTTGATCTGGTCGGCGCTGAGTTTGTCGGGGAAACCCGAGCCATCCAGCCTTTCATGATGGGCGCGGATCAGCTTGCGGACCCGCGGTGACAGCGTCGGGACTTCCTGGGCGATCTGCTCGCCGTAGAGCGGGTGCTGCTCGTAGAAGCTGCGTTCCGCCTTGCTCCATTCCGCCGGATCTTTCTTCAGCACCTGGGACGCGACGCGGGATTTGCCGAGGTCGTGGAACATCGCCGCCAGCCCCAGCTCGTTCATGATCGGTTCCGGCAACTTCATCGCCCGCCCGAGCAGCAGGGACAGGATCATCACGTTCAGCGCGTGGTAATAGCTGCCGCTGTCTTCCTTTTCCGCCATCAGGTGGATGATCAGGTTGTTATCCACCAGCAGGGAACTGACGACATCGGAGACCAGCGCTGCGGCTTTTTCCCCGGAATGCCGCGGGTGGGCGTGCAGGTTCTGCATCACGTCGCGGGCGGTGTTGGCGGCGTGGTTGTAGCGTTTTTCGCACTGGACGATGCGGCCATGCTGGCGCTTGCTGTCGTCGATTGCAGCCTTCTTTTCCGGCTGGATTTCCGGCGCGGGGGCGGGTTTGGCGGCGACCGGCGCCGCCTCGGCGAGGGGTTGGGCGGTGCTGCGGCCCGGATCGGTCAGCACCGTTTTGAGGCCCATGCCGCGCAGCTGCTCGATCTGGCCCGGTTCGGTGATCACGAAACGGCTGAACATGAAGGGGTGTTCGTGCCATTTCAGCTGCAGGTCGATATAGACCCCGACCTGCAGGCGATCAACGGGGATGGGAACCAGATTTTCCTTGGCGGACATGGAGTTGGCCGGACATAGTGACAAAACGGCTACAGTGTAGTGGCCGGGCTGCCCGCTGCAAAGCCGGGCGGGGGAGCGGTAATCCGTGGCGGCTGGGCCGTTACAATCCCGGCCGGGCAATTTGATGAGGAAAGCAAGGATGCAACAGTTCGGTGTGGCCTTACGGGTGCTGCTGGTGATCGGCGTCGGCCTCTGGCTGGCGATTCGTCTGCGTTACCAGTTGCTGGAGTCGGATGCGCTGGCGCGGCAATGCCTGCAGGCCGGTGCGGAACTCGCCTGCCAGGTCCGCAGCGGGCTGCCGCAGCTCTTCCTGCAGGATCGTCTGGGCTGGGCCTGTCTGCTGGCCGGGCTGGGCGGTTTTTTCGGCGCTTATCGCAGCCTGGCCTGGCTGGGCCTCTTTCTCGGCTGTATCGGCCTGGTGCTGTACAGCTTCGATCTGGCCGCGGTGGGAGGCCTGCTCAGCCTGCTGACCCTATTCCGCCCGCTGCCGGCCCGGCCATAGCGCCAATGCAGCCAGGGTCAGGCACAGCAGCAGCCAGACAATCGCCTCGATGTTGCCCGGCTCCTGCCACCAGCGCCCCAGTCCGGTCAGCAGGATCACCAGTCCGCACAGGATCTCTTCCCGCCCCCGCGGCCCGCTGTGGCCAGCGGTGAAGGGCGCACGGGCCAGCAGGAAACACAGCGCCGGCACCAGATACAGCAAGCTCGGAAAATCCCGGTAGCGGGGGTCGAAGTACAGCAGCAGCGCCGCAACCGCCGCCGCAAACAGGAAAACCCCGCGCAGCAGCGCAAACAGGGTGGAAGCATCCCGCTGCCCATGGCGCCATTGCTGCCAGGCGTTGCGGGCGGAAGTCAGCCGCCCGGCGGTGGGCAGGCGGACCAGCAGCACCAGCAGCAGCCCGGCGAGGCCGCTCAGTCCACCCAGCAGCAGCCATTCGCGCTGCGTCCGGTAGGCCTCGTGCATGTGCTGCCATTGCAGCCCGGCGATGCCACCGCCCAGCGCGCCCAGCAGCGCCAGGGTCAGCAGCCGCCAGGGATTGCCCGGTTGGTAACCGAGCACGGGCAAGCCGACCAAGCCCAGCAGCAGCGCGACGAGCAGGAGTGGCAGCCCCTGGCGCTCGCTCAGTTCGTCGCCGCTACCGCCGGTCAGCGGGAATTTTTCCGCGAGACTTTCCGCCTCCAGCATCCCCCAGTAGCCGCCGACCGTGCCTTCCTGGTTGCGTTTCCAGGGCTGGTCGATGGCTTCGATCAGGTTGTATTTCCAGCCATGGGTCACGGCCAGATTGATGAACTGGCGCAGGAACAGGGCTTCATTGACCCGGCTGGGCGCCGACTGCTCCCGCTGGCGGCCAGCGCTGGGCCAGCCGGTTTCGCCGATCAGCAGGGGTTTGGTGAAGGTTTGTGCCATCCGCTGATAGACCTGCAGCACATGATCGGCGGCGTGGCTGATCGGCACCGGCTGATCCTCCCAGAACGGCAGGATGTGGATCGTCACGAAATCCACCGCGTCGGCCAGCTGCGGCGATTTCAGCCAGAACTCCCAGACATCGGCATAGGTCACCGGCACCGGAATCTGCGCCTTGGTCTGCCGGATCAGGCTTTCCAGCTCCGCATCGCCCATTTCCCGCCGCAGCAGCACCTCGTTGCCGATGATCAGACCGGTGACGACGTCGGTGTTGGCCTTGGCCAGTTCCACCGCCCGTGCCAGCTCGACGCGGTTATGCGCCCGGTCGGCGCTGATCCAGGCGCCGAGCAAGACCTTCAGGCCATACTGCCGGGCCAGCGCCGGGACTTCCTCCAGCCCCTGGGAGACAGAATAGAGGCGGACGCACTCGGAAATCCGGGCGATCTTTTCCAGGTCGGCCGCAATTTCCTCGCGGGTGGAGACGAAATTCGGGTCCAGCGGCGATTGCCCCGGCCGGTGGTAAGGCGAATAGGAGACGCACTGCACCTTCTGCCCCGGCTGCATCGCCGAAGCCGGCAGGCTCTGCGGCCGGAAGAGTTGCCCCAGCCAGGCGCACAGCACCAAGAGCAACAGGAAACAGAAAGCGGCAGCCCCGATCCAGGGGCGGGCATCAAGGCGAGGGCTCATCGGCGGTTTTCCATTTCGGGCGGATGACTACAGGGGGTCCAGACACAGCAGCAGCGCCCCTTCCGGAACGGTATCGCCCGGATCAACGCAGATTTCCCGGACCCGGCCGGCGTAGGGGGTGGGAATGTCCAGCGCCACCTTGCCGGTCTCCAGCGTCAGGATGTTGTCGTCCCGCTGCAGCACATCGCCGACCTGAACCAGCAGTTCGAGGATGAACACCTTGCCGCTGGCGCAGGAGCCGCAGCTTTCCCAGCATTCCGGGTATTTGGGCATCCGCACTTCCAGGGTCATGGTCAGCCAACGGTCAGATCGAAAGGCGGGAATTCTAACAGCAGCCTCCCGGACCCGACCGTTACCGGCGAGGTAGGACATCGGGCAAGGGTGGGCGCCCACAGGGCGGTTTTCCGATGCGAGGGCATACAAACGGGAGGCCGGTTGCCCGGTCTCCCGTCGGGCTTGCCGCTGTGGACAGCGTCAGGCTCAGTAGGCTTCGAGCGGCGGGCAGCTGCAGAACACGTTGCGGTCGCCGTAGACGTCGTCGATGCGATTGACGCTGGGCCAGAACTTGTTGTCCCGGACCCAGGGCAGCGGGAACACGGCCTGTTCCCGGCTGTAGGGACGGTCCCACGCCGCGCCGACCAGGTCGGTCTGGGTGTGGGGCGCCCGCTTCAGCGGGTTGTTTTCCTTGTCCCAGCTGCCGTTGGCAACCTGTTCGATTTCCTGGCGGATCGCAATCAGCGCGTCGACAAAGCGGTCCAGCTCGGCCTTGGATTCCGACTCGGTCGGCTCGACCATGATGGTGCCGGCCACCGGGAAGCTGACGGTCGGGGCGTGGAAGCCGTAGTCCATCAGCCGCTTGGCGATGTCGGTTTCGCTGATGCCGGAGGCCGCCTTCAGCGGGCGGATGTCGAGGATGCACTCGTGCGCCACCCGGCCATTGCTGCCGACGTAGAGCACCGGGTAGTGGTCCTGCAGCCGGCGGGCAACATAGTTGGCGTTGAGAATCGCCACCTGGGTTGCCTTGGTCAGGCCGGGGGCGCCCAGCATCGCGATGTACATCCAGGAGATCGGCAGGATGGACGCGGAGCCGAACGGGGCAGCGGATACCGCACCCTGGCCCTTGTGCGAGCGCTCGTCGCCACCGGTCGGCTGCACGCTGTGGTCGGCCATGAACGGTGCCAGATGCGCCTTCAGGCCAATCGGCCCCATGCCCGGCCCGCCGCCGCCGTGGGGGATGGCGAAGGTCTTGTGCAGGTTCATGTGGCTGACGTCGGCGCCGATGTAGCCCGGCGCGGTCAGGCCGACCTGGGCGTTGAGGTTGGCGCCGTCCATGTACACCTGGCCACCGTTTTGATGCACCACCGCGCAGATTTCCCGGATCGCTTCCTCGAACACCCCGTGGGTGGACGGGTAGGTGATCATCAGGCAGGAAAGCTGGTCGGCGTATTGCTCGGCCTTGGCGGTCAGGTCGGCCAGATCGACATTGCCGTTGTCGTCGCAGGCAACGACCACGACCTGCATGCCGCACATCTGCGCCGTCGCCGGGTTGGTGCCGTGGGCCGAGCGGGGGATCAGGCAGATGTTGCGCTGCAGGTCGCCGCGGCTGGCGTGGTAGCGCTGAATCGCCACCAGACCGGCGTATTCGCCCTGGGCGCCGGAGTTGGGCTGCATGCACAGCGCGTCGAAACCGGTCAGCGTTTGCAGCCAGCGGGCCAGGCCGTCGATCATTTCCAGGTAACCGCCCACCTGCTCACGCGGGGCGAAGGGGTGGATGTCGGCGAATTCCGGCCAGGTCACCGGGATCATTTCGCTGGTGGCGTTGAGCTTCATGGTGCAGGAGCCCAGGGAGATCATCGCGTGATCCAGCGCCAGGTCCTTGTTCTGCAGCTTTTTCAGGTAGCGCAGCATCTCGTGTTCGGTGTGATGGGTGTTGAACACGGGATGGCTGAGGATGGCGTCGTCGCGCAGCAGTTCGGCCAGGGGGTCGGCAGCGGCAACCCGGGCGTCCAGCGCCGCGAGGTCGGGCTGCTGTCCGGTCAGCAACTGCAGCAGCGTGGCGATGTCAGCGGCTTCGCTGAGTTCGCCCACGGCCAGCGCCAGGGTGTCGGCATCGACCCGGCGCAGGTTGTAGCCGGCGGCCTGGGCGGCGAGGAAGGCCGCTTCGGCGTCGGCCAGACGGACCTGGACGGTATCGAAGAAACGGGCATGCACCACGTCCAGCCCGGCGTCCTGCAGACCGGCGGCGAGGATCAACGCCAGGCGGTGAACCCGGCTGGCGATGGTGCGCAGGCCTTGCGGACCGTGATAGACCGCGTACATCCCGGCCATGTTGGCCAGCAGCACCTGCGAGGTGCAGATGTTGGAGTTGGCCTTTTCGCGGCGGATGTGCTGTTCCCGGGTCTGCAGGGTCATCCGCAGGGCTTGCTTGCCGGCGGCGTCCTTGGAAACGCCGATGATCCGGCCGGGCATGGCGCGGACATGGGCGCTGCGGGTGGCGAAGAAGGCGGCGTGCGGGCCGCCGAAGCCCATCGGAATCCCGAAACGCTGGGACGAGCCGAGGGCAATGTCAGCCCCCATCGCGCCGGGGGAGCGCAGCAGCACCAGCGCCAGCAGGTCGGTGGCGACGGCCACCACGGCGCCCTGGGCCTTCAGCCCGGCGATGGTGGCGCTCAGGTCCTGCACTGCGCCGTTGGCGTCCGGGTATTGCAGCAGCGCGCCGAAGACGTCTTCGTGGCCGGCTTCGTCGGCGTTGCCGAACACCAGTTCGAAGCCGAAATAGGTGGCGCGGGTCTTGATGACGTCGATGGTCTGCGGAAAGGTCTGGCTATCGACAAAGAAGCGGTTCGACTTGGACTTGGAGACCCGGCGGGCCATGGTCATCGCTTCGGCGGCGGCGGTGGCTTCGTCGAGGAGCGAGGCGTTGGCCAGCTCCATGCCGGTCAGGTCGATCACCATCTGCTGGAAATTCAGCAGCGCTTCCAGCCGCCCCTGGGCGATTTCCGCCTGATAGGGGGTGTAAGCGGTGTACCAGCCGGGGTTTTCCATGACATTGCGCAGAATTACCGCCGGGGTCAGGGTTTCGGCGTAACCGAGACCGATCATCGACTTCATCCGCTGGTTCTTGCCGGCCAGGGCGCGCAGCCGGGCCAGGGCCTGGTGTTCCCGTTGCGGCGCCGGCAGGCTGGCCAGCGCGCCTTCGGGCAGGCGGATCGAAGCGGGAACGGTCTGTTCCACCAGTTGCTCCAGGCTGTCGGCGCCGATGGCGGCCAGCATCGCCTGCATTTCGCTGGCGCAGGGGCCGATGTGGCGGGCCTGGAATTCGTCGCGCTGTTCCAGCGCGGAAAGGGGGAGGGCCAAACTCATGGCCGGACTCAGGCTGCGTCCACGCAGGCCTTGTAGCCGGCGGCGTCGAGCAGGCCGGCGAGGTCGGCGGCGTCAGCGGGTTCCAGCTTGAACAGCCAGGCGGCGTAGGCGTCCTGGTTCAGGCTTTCCGGGGCGTCCGGCAGATCGGCGTTGACGGCCACGACCTTGCCCGCCACCGGGGCGTAAACGTCGGCGGCGGCCTTGACCGATTCCACCACGGCGGCTTCCTGGCCGGCGCTGAATTCGGCGCCTTCGTCCGGCAGCTCGATGAAAACCAGGTCGCCCAGCAGATCCTGGGCGTGGTCGGTGATGCCCACGGTCAGGCTGCCATCGGCTTCAACGCGAACCCATTCGTGGCTGGAGGTGTATTTCAGATCGGCGGGTATGTTCATGTGAGTTCCTAACTTTATTACTTAATGAATTGATTTAAAAACGAATTAGATAAAGGCCTTGCCGTTCTTGACGAAGA
>JBEBBF010000334.1:0-13125 GCA_041158545.1 Pseudomonadota bacterium
TAATGCCGCCATTCGCATCTGTATTTTTTCTCATGGTGGACTAATTCTTCGTAGGTAATACTGCTCAGAAGAGGCTGGGTTGACTAACCAATTTACCTTGTATGGTGATCAGTTCGTTAGCTGTTTTTCTTAGTAGTTCAAGTTCTCTAGAGTGTTCTTGTATTTCACCTGTTTGCTGGGTGCACTCTTCGAGTACGGCGTAACACTCTTTTGCAATTGCCATTAGTGTCCTCCAGTTCTGACCATCCAAAGCGTGCAGTGAATTGGAATGAGGAGAGTTGTTTGCTAGTGGCAGAAATGAGCGGGCTTGTGTGGTGAATTTTCCTGTTGTAATAAATATGCCTGAGGCAGTATGGGCGGAAATGGCTCCGAAGAAATCTCTAACTTCAGAAATAGGGACATGGCCGCGATATAGCTTGCATTGGACTAATGTGGTTGCGAATGCATTCCAATTTGAGTCGATGCATTCCTGATGTATTAAGTCAATTCCACCATCGCCTGTGAGCGGGGTTGCTCGATAAAATCTGTCTTGTGTTAACAGTAAAACGGATTGAACGAGTTTTTCAAAATCAAGTGGTGAAAAAAATGCATCAGCAGGTAGTCTTGGCTGCAGCAATCTTTCAATCTCTGGATTTTCAAACCAGAAAAGTTCGAATTTATGGCTCAGCCATGGGAAGTTCAGAAGTGCGCTTGAGCCGTCGTCCCAAGAATCCTCGGATTGAGCAATGTGCTCGGCTTCCTTGGCAATGCATTGTAAATTTTTAATGTGCTCTGCAGCGGCCACAAGGAGTTCTTCTCCCAAGTGCATTGCTATTCCTTTTCGTTATATTGGGTGACGCCATGCCTTATAACTTCTGACTAAGTTTGGACTGTTTGGTGGGTTCGTTGATCGTCAGAGAATTTGTATAGAAGCCAAGATTTATATCCACTCTCGACTGTGTAAATAGAGGAGATTGTTTTGTCAATAGGCGCCTGCTGTTGATGGAGCATTCGAACGTCTTATCGGCTAAGGCTAATTAATTACATCGGCCACCGTTCTTGAAAAGCTAATAAACTTATTAGTAAACCATCTTGCGACCATGGTTGTAGGCGCACCTAAAGTTATTACCCAATAGAGTGACTTCGTAATAAATCCGGCCTGAATCGGCCCATGTCTTTCCTGCAGCAGCGCAGGTAAGCCCTGTCTGGGAAAGGAATTGCATCCAGGTTTCTTCTGACTTTTCAGAGATATCCTTGGTCTCCAGGAATTTTTTCAGGTCATCATAAAATGATGCATCGATTATTTGAGCGAATCGCCTTAATTCACTTTTTGTAATTATCGAGTCTATATGTGCGAGGAAGAAATACGAGAGGAGCTGAGCCTTTTCGAGGTCTGTGATGCGATCAAGGGTTAGTAGTAAAGTTTCCCCAATTCGTGTTGCTTCTGTCGGGGAGGATGCTATCTTTTCTTTGATTTTTTGCCGTGTCTGATTGGATAGTTTATCTATTTCTGATGAGAATCTGAGGAGCTTTGTGGCGAATGCTCGTTCTTTAATCGAATCAATCGCCTTGCAGAATTTTATAGCGGTTCCGATAATTGGAATCTCCGTTAAGATTTCATCTCGGACTAGAGCGTCAAAAATGACCTCTCCGCACTCAAGAGTAGCTTCTAATATTGGGCGGTCTTTAGAATTTTGCATATAGAATTCAGAGCTAAATTGGCAGCCAAAATCGTAACGAATTCACGTTGATGGCGATTGGTTTGGAAAATAAAACGGACGAGGCTTCCGCCGCTGTCACCTACTATCCTCAGCCTTGCCTTGGGTGCGTCAGCGACGTCCTGCCACATCTCCCTCCCCCTCACCACTTCACCACCACGCTGTATTCCAGCGTGGTTTTGCCTTCGGCGGGGATTTTGAGTTGCCAGCTGGCGGTGCCGGCGTTGTCTTTGCGGTGGGGGGCGGATTCGGTGGTGATGGTCCAGTCGCCTTGCAGGGGTTCGCGGAGCGTGAGGGTGGCGGGGTCGCGGCTGCCGTTGCGGATTTCGATCCGGTAGCTGGACTGGCTGGCGCGGGGGCCCAGGGTTTTGTAGTCGGTCTGGCTGCGGTCGGCGGTGAGGTCGAAGGCTTCGCCGAGGCGCAGCGCCAGGGTTTCGTTGCGGGCGGTGTGGTTGATGGCGTCTTCGCCGACCAGTTGCACGCCGCCCTGGCTGTCGCGCTGATAGACCCGCAGCGTGCCGGCGGGCAGGGGTTTGCCGAGTTCCGGTTCCCGGTTGGCGAAGTTGAGGTAAATCGCCGGCTTGAGGCCGCGCTGGGTGTTGCCGTTGGCCCCCTGGAAGAGCCAGAAGGCGCCGGGCTGCTGCAGGATCAATTCCTTTTGCACCGGGACGCGGGCGGCGGAGAGCAGCGCCAGCTGCTTGGTCTGGTTGTCGCGCAGCGTGGTGGGCTGCTCGAAGCTGTAGAGGTGGTACTCCAGCAGCTTTTCTTCGCTGGGCATCGGCGCGGCGGCGAGCATGGGCGCGCCGTCGCTGAGGTAGGCGCGGGCTTTGACCCTGGGTGGCTGGGCAACGGTGTTGAGGTTGCCGGCGATCAGCTGCAGCCGGGTGTTGTCGTAACTGGTACCGGAGTGGTTGTTCAGCGTGACCCAGCCGGCGAGGTTCATCGTCTTGCCGTCCTGGTCCAGCGTGGCCGCGTAGTCGGCTTTCCAGCTGACGTTACTGGCCAGATAGAGCAGTTCCGCCGGCTGCGGGCCGTCGGCGGCGGCGTTGAGGCTGATACTCAGGGTGGGCCGTTCGCGCAGGTTGGGCGGCAGGTTGGGAAAGGCCAGCCGGCCGGCGACCCCGGTTTCGATCCGGTCGGCGTAGCGCAGCACGGTGCCGTCGTTGGTGGCCAGCACCGTGGCTTTTTCGCTGGTTTCGGCGCCGGTCACCGGGTGGCTGCGGATGACCGAGATTTCCCGGCCGACGTATTTTTCCAGCAGCGCCGTCGGCGTCAGCAGGTCGTAATCGAAGTTCTGTTCCAGCAAGCTGAAGCCGCCGCCGCCCAGCGCGCGCAGGCTGGCGGTCTCCGGGCGGATCGTCGAGGCCACTTCGCGGAAAGCCAGCCGGTTCAGCCCCGCCTTCAGCGGCAGCGTCCGGCTGTCGCGGACCAGCACGGTGCCGTTGTTATAAACGGTAATCGCCAGCCCGCTCCGCGCCGCCGGCCCGACCGCGATTTCCTCGCCGGCCGCCGCCGGGGGCGGGCTCTGCGGCGAGGCCGCCGTGGCAAACGGCAGCGCGAGCGTCAGGGTCAGCGCCAGTACGGTGCGGCGGACGGCGGGTTGCGCCACGGCGAGCCGGGGGTAACGGGGGCAATCAGGGGCGAGCCCGGAAGTCGGGGAAAGCTTCGCGTGGGCTGGGAAAATGCGGGAAAGACCGGACATGGCAACTCCTCGGCAGGCTGCCGGGATGGTTACCCCGGCCTGGCGGGGATTCTGCGGCAGCCGCCGGGGGTGGGCAAGCCGCCGCAGTCCAGCCCGGCGGGATGGCCGCGGGCCGGGCGTGGTGCCGGCCTAGTCCAGCCGCGGATAGTCCGTATAGCCGGTGGCACCGCCGAGGTAGAAGTATTCCGGGCGGGGCGGGTTGAGCGGGGCGTGGCGGGCGTAACGCGCCGGCAGGTCGGGGTTGGCGATCCAGGCCTGGCCGTAGGCCACGGCGTCGCAGAGGCCGGCGGCGAGCCGGGCTTCGCCCTTGGCCTGGTCGAGGCCGCCGTTGCTGATGATCGGCATGGTCGCCAGCGACCGGAAGCGGGCGCCGACGTCGGCGATGCCGTGGGGGTTGCCCTCCAGCTGGCGCGGCGACAGCGGCTCGGTCAGGTGCAGATAGGCCAGGCCGTAGTCGTTGGCGCGGCAGATCAGGTATTCCCACATCGGCACGGTGTCCTCGTCGACAACGATGCCATGCACCCAGTTCAGCATCGGGTTGAGGCGGATGCCGACCCGGTCGAAGGGCAGCTCCCGGCCCACCGCGTCCAGCACCTCGAACAGGATGCGGCCGCGGTTTTCCCGGCTGCCGCCGTACTCATCCTCCCGCTGGTTGGCGCACAGGCTGAAGAACTGATGCAGCAGATAACCGTTGGACGAATGGATTTCCACCCCGTCGAAGCCGGCGTCGCGGGCGTTGGCGGCACCGCGGCGGAACTGGGCAACCGCCGTCGCGATCTCCTCGCGGGACATCGCCCGCGGCGTCACCGTCGGCTGCTGGCCGGCACCGGCGCGCATCTTCCACTCCGGGTTGATCGCCGAAGGCGCCAGCGGCGTCGCGCCGCCGATCAGCTCCGGCAGCGACAGCCGGCCGCAATGCCACAACTGGCAGACGATCCTGCCGCCGGCGGCATGCACCGCATCGGTCAGCCGCCGCCAGCCGGCCACCTGCTCGGCGCTCCAGATGCCCGGTGTGTCGGCGTAACCGCGGGCTTCCGGCGCGACGATGGCGCCTTCGGAGATGATCAGCCCGGCGCTGGCGCGCTGGACGTAATACGCGATCATCAGGTCGTTGGGGACGCTGCCGGGGTTGTCGGCCCGACACCGGGTCAGCGGCGCCATGACAATCCGGTTCGGCAAATCCAGCGCGCCAAGACGGCAGGGGGTCAGCAGGGACATGGAGGGTTCCTTGGGTGCAGTGCCCGGTTGTTCAAACGTTTATTGAGAATACGTGGGGAGCTATTGTGAGCGCGTAACGACAGGGCGGACTGTTGGAGTCAGCGACCAGAAAATGTCTACTGTTCCCTCATCGTTTGCGCACAACCGCGTCAAGACTTCTGGTGTTCCATCGGCATTCAGGTCTCGAAAGCCTTCAATACATCCGTAGAAGGTTCCCATCTCTATTGGTTTTCCATCGACCATGCGGAAAACTACATTTTTGATATCCCAGCCAATTCCATTGGGAAACAGGCCGACTGCTGAAATATAGATAAGGCCAGTGGAGGATTGAATTTTGAATTGGGCGTCACCATGTTTTCGATAGGTCGGATCTTGTTTGATTTCTCGTAGCAGCTTTGTGTAGATAAATGGATCCAAGGTCGGAAAAGATTCCAAATAGCCGCGTTTTGCATCATCAGCAAGGTTGATTTTCAGGGTTGCCTCAGCCTTCCTAAGCATTTCAGATTCTTCAATCGATATCGGCAATGGTTTGATTCTGGGTAACAATGATTTAATTGATACGATGACAAGGCCAGACAGACGCCTGTCTTTGGACATTAGATTAACGCGAAAATTGTTTCTGCCGAAGGCCTCTGATTGGCACCGAATTGGCGTGTTAATCGAACTGACGTGGACTGAATGTGTGCCATTGCAGTGCCGAATGAACTCATTGTCTTCTTCTTCGATCCACTCACCTGGAAATTCGTCTGAGTTCTTCGAGAGCGCCCAGAGTTGAACGCCTGAAATGTCTGATGAAAATACCGGAGGTCCTATTGAAATAGCATGGAGCGGCCAGAGAAAGATGGCAATTAATAAGTGGCGCATATGCATCGCGGGCTTGCCTTTTGGTTGATATTTTTCCGCTATTTTTGCGCATCCCCTGGATTTGCTGGCTAATGGCAGCATGCCGTTCTGAATGGCAATAGATAGGCCTCATTTATAGTGAATCGTGGCCTATCCATTGTTTTTCTTCGGTCTAGCCACGGTTTGGAAAAATAGGGGGCCACTCTGATTGTTCTTAGTTCCAAAGCGCTTCATTTCTATTGCGAACAACTCTAAAAGTCTTGTAAGCAAGGCGGGCTTTGAATACTTCAATGTCTTTGTTTTTGGTTCCTAGGGCGTCGGCAATTTCTGATCGTGTTTTATTTGATCGAGCCCCTACAATGACTTGATTTAGCTTAAGATTTTCCGAAAAATTGGCGAAATATAAGTTATCGTTAGGGTCTTTATCTAGTAGTTCTGCAAATAAACGGACCTCTTTTTCATATTTCCAGTGAGAGTATTTTGTGGTTAACAAAGTTCTCATTAATTCTTCGTCAATTCCTCTGGATAATAAGGTTTCTACCTGCTTTGCTAGTAGCCGTTTTGCAGCGTAAGAAACGATAGTTGCTAGATTGTCTGGGACCTCGAAGCCTAGGCACAGTCCTTGATGGCGATCTGCATAGTGGCCCCATTGCACTGGATTTTCCCAACTACGACTGAAGCATAAAATTCCATACTGCCTTGCGATATCGTCTTTTGTCCTTTGAAATAAAGAACGAAGCTGTTTGTCCGACATGTCTAAACACAACAACTCAAACGGGTCGTTGAGGTTTTCGATTTGAGAGATTTTTCAGCCGCTCGTTCTTAATATTTTTAATGCCGTGTTCGGCATTTAGGAAATGAAAAATCTGCATAAAGCGTAACCAGGTTTTGTGTTAATGATTTTGCAATTTCATGCCTTGTGGCCAATTAAACTGGCGCTGTTATATAGGCGATGAAGCGCTCATCATCTAACCAAAACCAAATTATTTGCAAGCGCTGAACGTTCAGTTAGTTCGACGTTGGCGTTCATGAAGTAGGTATTAGGACGGGCGTGGGGAGCCCGTTTCACAAAGTAACTTTGGTTTGTTCGGGGCCGTTTGTAGAAGGATGAGACGCATGCGATTCGTGAGTTCACCTCTGATTCCACGCGGCTCAGCGGTGAACTTGGGTTTGTTCTATGAGGATGACGACTGGTCTCCCTGCCCCGTGCTCCAGAATCAGTGGCGTGGGGCAGGGGCCGTTTACATCCCGAGGTAGGCCGCCCGCACCTGCTCGTTGCTGAGCAGCTCGCTGCCGCTGCCGGTCAGGGTGATTTTCCCGGTTTCCAGCACATAGCCCCGGTCGGCCAGCGCCAGCGCGGCGAAGGCGTTCTGTTCGACCAGCACGATGGTCATCCCTTCGGCCTTCAGCGTCTTGACGACGTTGAACACCTCTTCGACCAGCAGCGGAGCCAGGCCCATCGAGGGTTCGTCGAGCAGCAGCACCTTGGGCCGGCCCATCAGCGCCCGGCCGATGGCCAGCATCTGCTGCTGGCCGCCGGACAGGGTGCCCGCCGGCAGCCGCCGCTTTTCCTTCAGGATCGGGAACATCGTGAAAATCTTGTCCAGATCGCCGGCGACCTCGCCCTTCGGCCGGGTGTAGGCGCCCAGCCGCAGGTTGTCTTCAATCGACAGCGGCCCGAAAACCTGGCGGCCCTCCGGGCTCTGGCAGATGCCGCGGCGCATCCGCTGGTCGGCGCGCAGCCCGGAAATGTCCTCGCCGTCGAACCAGATGCGGCCGCCGCTCTGCGGCTGCACCCCGGACAGGGTGCGCAGGAAGGTGGTCTTGCCGGCGCCGTTGGCACCGACCAGCGCCACCAGCTCGCCCTGATGCACTTCCAGGTCGAGCCCCTTCAGCGCCTTGATCCGGCCGTAGCTGCTTTCCAGCCCTTCGACCTTCAGCAACGCGCCGCCGCCATGGCCGCCCAGCCCCACCGATTCCGGCGCCAGCGTGGCGATGCGGTGGTAGAGCTGGCGGTAATCGCTTTTGGCCCGTTCGCCGAACAGCGGGTCGGCGTTGTCGGCGAAGGCCCGGTCGATCTCCAGCCAGTCCTCGCCGGTCAGTACCTTGCGGGCCAGCGGCAGCACGTCCTTTTCCTCGCTGCGGATATGCGCCTTCAGGCTGTGGCTGTAGGTGCCCAGCGCGGCGAGGAAGTCGGCGCGGCCGTCGCCGGCGGCAGCGGGCAGGCGGGCGCGCAGGCTTTTCAGCACGTCCGGGCCGTTGCGGTGTTCCGCCTGCAGCCGGTCCAGCTGCGCCGCGGCTTCCGGGCTGCGCCGGCGCAGCGCCGGGAACAGGTGGGCGTCCTCCTTGGCGTGGTGGCAGGCGTCCATGAACTGTTCGATGTAGTCGAACACCGCGCTGAAGAACGCCGGGTCCACCGGGCTGCCGGCGGCCATTTCGACCGCGACCACGTCCAGGGTCGTGGCGATCCGCCACAGGTTCTGATGCTCTTCGGTAATGATGCGTAAGGCTTGCATGCGTTTCCCCCGTCAGGCGTGGGCGCCGAGGTAGGCGGCGATCACGTCGGGATTGCGCCGCACCTCCTCGCCGCTGCCTTCGGCCAGTTTCTTGCCGTAGTCCAGCACCAGGATGCGGTCGGACAGGTTCATGACCATCTTCATGTCGTGCTCGACCAGCACGACGGTGACCCCGGAGTCGGCGATCTTGCGGACCAGATGATCCACTTCCAGCGTCTCCCGCGGGTTCAGGCCGGCGGCCGGCTCGTCGAGGAAGATCAGCCGCGGCTGCATCGCCAGCGCCCGGGCGATTTCCAGCCGCTTCAGCGCGCCGTAGGACATCGCGTCGGCGCGGGCCGTGCAGTAATCGCCGAGGCCGACAAAGCGCATCAGCTCCGCGGCTTCCTCGCGCAGGCTCGCATCGCGGCGGCGCAGCGCGGGAAAGCGCAGGGCCGCCTTCAGCAGGTTGCGGTCCAGCCGCAGGTGGGCGCCGACCATCACGTTCTCCAGCGCGCTCATGTTCATGCACACCTGGAGGTTCTGGAAGGTCCGGGCGACGCCGCGCCGGGCCAGCTCATTGGGCGTCTTGCCGTGGATCGCCTCGCCATCGAGGCGAATCTCCCCGGCGGTCGGCTTGTACACCCCGGTGATCAGGTTGAACAGCGTGGTCTTGCCGGCGCCGTTGGGGCCGATCACCGAATAGACGATGCCGGCGTCGATGTTGAAGCTGACGTTCTGCACCGCCTTGACGCCGCCGAAATGGATAGACAGATCCTTGACTTCGAGCAATGCCATGCTCAGCCCTCCCGGCCGAATTTCGCTGCCAGCGTCGGCACCAGGCCGCGGGGCAGGAAGATCATGCACAGCATCAGGATCGCGCCGAAGGCCACGGTTTCCCAACCCTCGAAGGTCGCCAGCGCCTGGGGCAGCGCGGTCAGCAGCACCGCGCCGATCAGCGAGCCATACACCGAGGCCATGCCGCCGATCACCACCATGGTCACCAGCTCGATCGAATGGAAAAAGTCCGCCAGATTCGGCGTGACGAAACCGACGTAATGGGCGGTGACGCTGCCCATCAGGCTGGCGAACATCGCCGACAGCACGAAAATCGCCACCTTGTAGCGGACCACATCGACGCCGACCACCTGGGACGCCACCTCCGAGCCATGCAGCGCCCGCAGCGCCCGGCCGAACGGGGAATCGATCAGGTTCAGCGAGGCCCAGACCGACACCGCCAGCAGCCCGGCCACCACCCAGTACCACTGCCGGTCGCGGGAAAGCTCGAAGCCGAACAGCGCGAAGGGCGGCACCGGCATGCCGTCCGGGCCGCCGGTCCATTGCGCCTCGTTGCGCAGCGCGATGTTGAGGATGATGCCCAGCCCCAGCGTCGCCATCGCCAGGTAATGCCCCCTCAGCTTGAAGATCGGCCGGGCGACCAGCGCCGCCAGCAGCCCGGTCGCCAGCGCGCCGGCGGCCATCGCCAGGAGCGGATGCCAGCCGAAGTGGGTCGGCAGCACCGCCGAGGCATAGGCGCCGATCCCGAGGAAACCGGCGTGGCCCAGGCTGATCTGCCCGGCAAAACCGATCAGCAGGTTCAGCCCCAGCACGATCACCGCGTTGATCCCCATCCGGATCACCAGATCGAGATAAAAGCTGTTGGGCAGCACAAAAGGCAGCACCAGCAGCACGGGCAGCAGCAACAGCAGCCCGAAATAGGGGTTTTTCGTCATGTCACACCCGCTCCGTCGATTGGCCGCCAAACAAGCCCCGCGGCAGGAAAAACAGGATCAGCAGGATCAGCACGAAAGGAATCGCGTCCTTGTAGGCCGACGAGACATAGCCGGCGCCCATCGCCTCCAGCACGCCGACCAGCAGGCCGCCGACCACGGCGCCCAGGCCGCTGCCGAGGCCGCCGACCACCGCGGCGACAAAACCCTTCAGGCCCAGCATGATCCCGACGTCGTAGGAGGTCAGCGTGATCGGCGTCACCAGGATGCCGCCCAGCGCGCCCAGCGCCGCGGAAAGCGCAAAGCTCAGCAGCAGCACCCAACTGGTGTTGATCCCGACCAGCTCCGCCGCCAGCCGGTTGTAGGCGGTGGCCAGCATCGCCTTGCCCTGCAGCGTCCGGTTGAAGAAATAGCCCAGCCCCAGCACCACCAGCGCCGTGACGCCCAGCACCCACAGGCTCTGCGGCAGCAGCGTCGCGCCCAGCACTTCCAGCGGCGTGTCGCCGGAGAAGGCCGGCAGGCTATGGGTGTTCTTGCCCAGCCAGACCTGGACCAGGCCGCGGATGACCAGCGAGGCGCCGATGGTGATGATGATCAGCGTCACCGTCTCGGCGCCCTTGACCGGCTCGATGGCCAGCTTTTCCACCAGCACCCCGACCACCGCCGGGATCAGGATCGCCAGCAGCAGCGCCAGGGGCAGCGGCAGGCCGGCCTGGGTGAACAGCACCGCCAGCATCCCGCCCAGCATGATGAATTCGCCCTGGGCGAAGTTGATCACATGGCTGGCGTTGTAGATCAGCGTGAAGCCCAGCGCCGCCAGCGCGTAGGTGGCGCCGACGGTGATGCCGGAAAACAGGAATTGCAGAAATTGGGCGAGCATCCTGGCCTCCCGGATTACAGGGGCAGCAGATGGTCGGCGTCCGCCACCACCGGCTGCTGCTGGGCAAAAAAGCCCTCGCTGTGGATCAGCTCGTCCTTCGCGCCCTGGCGCTTGGCGGCGGCGACGGCGGCATCGACGAAATCCGGGCTGCCGGCGACGAACACCGTATGCCGGGACAGGTCGGGGAACAGCCCCGGCAGCACCGCGTCGACCCGCCCGGAAAGGTAGCCATCGGCCTGCTCCCGGGTCAGCGTGATCTTGTAATCGAAGTTGCGGTGCTTGGTCCGCCACCAGGCCATCATCCCCTGGCTGTACACGTCGGCCTGCGTCCGGGCCGAGAACAGCATGGTCACCGGCTTGCGGAAACCGCGGCGCAGCGCCGCTTCGGCCAGGGCCAGCACCGGGGCCAGGCCGGTGCCGGCGGCCAGGCACAGCACCGGGGTGTCCACCGAGGGGTCGCCGATGAAGGTGCCGTAGGCGCCGGAAAGCTTGACGCTCTCGCCGACGGCGAGCTGGTCATGCACCCAGTTGCTGGTGACGCCGCCATCGGCGCGGGCCACCTGCAGCACCAGTTCCCCGTCCGGGCGCGGGGCGTTGGAAATCGAGTAGGCGCGGGCGGGAATCTGGTCCCGCGGCTTGCCCAGCGTGACGTACTGGCCGGGCCAGTAACGGATCGGCTGCCCCACCGGGCGCAGCCGCAGTTCCACCACCCGGGCCGCCAGCGGCCGCTTTTCGACCACGACGAACAGCGCCTCTTCCCGCGGCGGGAACAGCTTGGGGCGGGCATCTTCGGTGCCCCATTCGATGACGATTTCTTCCGAGATCGGCTTGGCCATGCACATCAGGCCGTAGCCCTGCTTGCGCTCTTCCTGGGAGAGGGCCATGTCCAGCACCATGCCCTGGTCGAACTGGCCGGAGGTGACCTTGACCTTGCATTCGCCGCAGGCGCCGGCGCGGCAGTTGTTGGGTAGCGCGAAACCGGCTTTTTCCAGCGCCATCAGAACGGTGTCGCCGTAGGCGCATTCCACCGATTTGCCCGAGGGCTGCATCACGATGCGTGCCATTGTTGTCCCCTTGTTGTGTTTTCTCTGTCGTGGCAAAGGCCGGCGCCCTGTGCGGGCGGCCGGCCGTGATGGGTGATACGGGTATTGCGGATCAGAACACCGGGATGATGTCTTCCATGTCGATGTCGCTGATTTCCTGGCCGGTGATGCCGACTTCCGGGATCGCCGGGAACGGGATGTTGTAGCGGTCGAGCACCCCCTTCAGGTTGATCATCGCGTTCTTCCAGTTCTGCAGCTTCATGTCGTAGGTCGGGATGCCGAAGCCGGCGGCGCGGGCGATGTCTTCCGCTTCCCGCTGGTTGGCGATGAAGTCAGCCGGCAGATCCCAGAATTCCATCGGCGGCTCGAACAGCACGGCGGACAGGAACAGGTAGCCGGCGCGAATCTGCTTGGTCACCACGGCCTTGGTTTCTTCCTTCAGGCCGGGGTAATCCCGCTCCATCACCGCCATGCAGATCGCCATGTGGCGGCCTTCATCGCGACCGATGTTCTTGAAGCCTTCCTTGAAGACGGCTTCGCGGGTGTTGTCGAACATCTGCTTGAAGATGGTCGCGGCGGCGATTTCGCCCATCAGGAAGGAGCTGAACAGCACGGCCAGGTCGTACTTGGGCACGGCCTGCTTGTAGCCGGTCCAGTAGCGGGCGCCGTTGAAGTACAGCCACTGCACGTTCTTCTGCAGGCGGCGGCCGATGTCGGTCTTCGGGGTGTAGGTCAGCGGGTCCGGGTGGCCGAGCATCTTGGTGATGGCCAGGCCGCACATGATTTCGTGGTTCTGCTCGTCGCGGGTCACCGAGAAGAAGCACTTGCGCACCGGATCTTCCTCGTGCACTTCATAGGTCTTGATCAGGGCTTCGGCGAAGACCGGGGGCGCGGAAGCGTCGAACACCGACAGCAGGCTCCACCAGTAAGCGATGGATTCCCGCTCTTCCCAGCTGTAGCTGTCCAGATCCAGGGTGTCCCAGGGCAGTTTTTCCGGGTCCCAGTCCTCGCGGCGGGCGGCTTCCCAGACTTCCTGCAGTTTCTTGGTCTTGCTGTTCCAGGACAGCGGGTACACGTTGGGCTGCTGAATTTCCGGCGGAAATTCCATCTTGTCGGCGAACCGTTCCTTGTTGCTTGCCATATCTCCTCCTTAGGTCTCTGTGCGTGATTGACGCCGGCGGCAAGGAGCAGCCAGCGATGGAGCGAATCATGATACCGATACAGACGCTGTGTCAACTTATTTTGTATCAGATTGTCGAAAATCAAACGAGGAACCGATTCCTCAATTCGGAAATTTTTCTTTTGCGGCGCAACAAGTGCAATAAATAATCTGTTTTTAAACAGAAAAAAAGATTACGCAAAATTTCTTACGAAATGCGTAATGCCGGGCGCGGTAAAAAATAGCGATACGATGTTTGACATTGGTCGAATCAATTCGTATCGTGTGCAACATTCCGGCCCTGCTGCCGGCGAAAAACACAGCTGCCCCCACGGAGACAAAAATGCCCCATCCCCTGCTC
>JBEBBF010000335.1:0-3411 GCA_041158545.1 Pseudomonadota bacterium
GGAATGGCGATGGCCGGGTCAACGACGGTCGCGAGCTGTTTGGGCCGCAGAGCGGCGATGGCTATACCGAGCTGGCGGCACTGGACGAGGATAAGAATGGCTGGATCGACGAAGGCGATTCGGCTTATTCCCGCCTGGGCGTCTGGAGCGGCCAGGGCGTGGCCGGGGAGGCGGGGGAGGTGACAAGTCTGGCGAAAAGTGGCGTGGGTGCGGTCGCAGTCAGTCATCTGGCCACGCCTTTTTCGCTGCGCGACGGGCAAAATCAGACTTTGGGTGAAATTCGTGCTTCCGGGCTCTATTTGCTGGAAAATGGGGGCGCAGGCAGTACACAACAAATTGATCTGAGCATTTAAGGGCCGCCAGGCCCGGAGGAGGCCCCATGAGCGCAGTCGGAAGCTGGAAAATCTGGATCAGGCTGACCGCTGCGATCTGGCTGGTGTTGATCCTGGCTTGGGGTGGGCAGATTGCCTGGGAGAGCCATGTCCAGCGGGAAACTGCGCTGAAGCAGGCGCAGGATTTCTCCAATAGCATCCACGAAATGACCATGGCCGGCCTGACCGGGATGATGATCACCGGCACGGTCGCGCAGCGGGATGTCTTCCTCGACCAGATCAAGCAACTGACCATCATCCGGGATTTGCACGTCGCCCGCAGCGATGCGGTGATCAAGGTGTTTGGTCCGGACTCCCACCGGGGGCGGGATCTGGACCCGGTGGAAAGCCAGGTGATGCAGACCGGCATCCCCTATGTCGCGATGCAGCAGGAGGGCGGGAATTCCTTTCTGCGGGTGATCAACCCGACCAAGGCTTCGCGCAATTACCTCGGCAAGGACTGCATTGCCTGCCATCAGGTGCCGGAGGAAACGGTGCTGGGGGTGGTCAGCATGCGGGTTTCCCTGGATTCCGTGGAAGAGGCGGTTGCGGGACTGCGCTTCAAGGTTGCGGCCGCCGCCTTTGTCACCAGTCTGATCCTGCTGGTGCTGATCTATCTGCTGACCCAGCACTTTGTCACGACGCCGCTGGAGCAATTGCGCCGGGGGCTGGAAGACATTGCCCGCGGCGAGGGCGATCTGGCGCAGCGGCTGCCGGTGCGCGGTCAGGATGAAATCGGTCAGGCCGCCCAGGTTTTCAACGCGATGATGGAAAACTTCAGCAAGCTGGTGCGGCAGGTTGGGGTGGCCGCCGGGGCCGTGTCGCAGAAGGCGCGGGCCTTGTCCGATAACGCCGGCCAACTGGCGCGCAGTTCGCATCAGCAGGATGCCCAGTCCGGCCAGGCGGCGAATGCCGTCGAGCAACTGGTTGCCAGCATCGCGGCCATCGCGCACAACGCCGAACATGTGCATCACCAGTCCCAGGAAAGCCTGAACCGGGCGCAGGAGGGCAACCGCAGCCTGGCCCAGTTGCTTGAGGAAATGAATGTGGTCGAGCTGGCGGTGCGGCAGATGGCCGAATCGGTCAACGAATTCGTCCGCAACACCGAGAAAATCAATGCGATGACCCGTGAGGTCAAGGACATTGCCGAGCAGACCAATCTGCTGGCGCTGAACGCCGCGATTGAGGCCGCCCGGGCCGGCGAACAGGGGCGGGGTTTTGCGGTCGTAGCCGACGAAGTGCGCAAACTCGCCGAGAAATCCTCTCGCTCCGCCGGGGAAATCGACGCGATTACCGAAACCCTGGCCTCCCAGTCCGTGGCGGTGCGGCGGGCGATTGAAGACGGCCTGAGCCACTTGGGCTCCAGCCAGTCCTCGGTGCATGCAGTCGCCAGCATTCTCGAATCCACCAATGGTTCGGTTGGCGAGGTTGGCCAGGGGCTGGACGGCATTGCCGTGGCGACGGAGCAGCAGCGCCGGGTTTCCGGCGAGGTGGCGCAGAACATCGAAGCCATTGCCGCGATGGCCCGGCAGAACACTGGTGCGGTGGAGCAGGCGGCCAATTCGGCCCGCGATCTGGAACAACTGGCCGACGGTCTGCAGGCCACGGTCAGTCGTTTCAAGGTGTAAAGGCGACCTGCCGGGCGGTGGCCCGGCGCTTTACAGCGGCAGCAGTTCCAGGTCGCAGTCCGGCGGGGGCGGGGCCTTGCCGGCCAGCGTGGATGGCGGGCTGTGGCGGGCCAACTGGAGATTGGCCTGGCGCAGCCGCTGCAGCACCTTGCCGATCAGCATCCTCCGCACCCTTTCCTGCAATTCTTCCGAGGCCAGGGATAGCGCCGAGCCGTTGATTTCCAGGAACAGGCAGGGTTCCAGCGTGACAACCGTCGCCTGGCGAACGCCCTGGGCCGGATCGAGAAAGGCCATTTCCCCGATGATTTCGCCGGGGCCGAGCCGGCAGAGGGCGGCGCCTTCCCGGCAAACCTCGACATTGCCTCCGAGCAGGATGCCAAAGCTGCGGTCCGATTCGCCTTCGCGCATCAGTGCGATGCCGGCACCCAGTTCGCGCCACACGGATAGCCGCAGGATTTCCCAGACTTCGACGTTCTCAAATTCGGTGAGGACTTCCAGCCGCCGCAGGATCTCGAAGTGTCGGGTATCCACCACCGGCTCATCGTCCTTGATGATCTGGTAGCGGACCGCGGAGAGATCCTTGGCAAATTCGGCGCCGTTGCGGTAGCGGCTGTACAAGTCCTTTTCCAGGGCTTTGCGCAGGATCGTGTCCAGCTGCACCGGCAGGTTGGGGTTCAGCGCGCTGATCGCCGGGGCATCGGTGTTGATGATCTTGTAGATCAACGTCGCCGAATTGCGGGCACGGAAGGGCAGGCGGCCAACCAGCAACTGGTACAGCACCACACCCAGCGAATAAAGATCGGTTTTCTGATTCAGCGGATAGGCCTTGATCTGTTCCGGCGACATGTAGGCCGGCGAACCAACGCCCATGATGAAGGTGGATTCCCGGTCCTCGTCCCGCTGCAGATTCAGCGCCAGCCCGAAATCGGTGATTTTCGGGTTGTCCTCGGCGTCGAGGATGATGTTGGCCGGCTTGATGTCGCGATGGATCACCCCCTGCTTGTAGGCGTAATCCAGGGCCAGGCAGCATTTGAAGATGATGGCAATGACCCGGTGCAGCGGCAGCAGCTTGTCCACGGTGCAGAAGGCTTCCAGCGTCGCGCCGGATGCGAACTCCATGGCGATGTAGGCCTGGTCTTCTTCGACCACCGCGTCGTGGATATGGATGATGTTGGGGTGATTGAGCCGCAGCGCGACCCGACCTTCCGTAGCGAAAAGCTTGCGCAGCCGGCGGGATACCGCGGCGTTGTCCTGGCCGAACTTCACCAGCTTGACGGCGACTTCCCGGTCGAGGTCGGGATCGTGGCAAAGATAAACGGTGGCGGTGGCCCCTTTGCCCAGCTCGCGGATGATCCGGTATTTGCCTATCTGTTCCATGCGGCGATGCTAACAGGAAAATCTTGCTGTCGCAG
>JBEBBF010000336.1:0-17536 GCA_041158545.1 Pseudomonadota bacterium
TGGCCGGGCGGGGGTATGGAACAGCAACCAGCACGGCCCCGCCGGCAAGGCCGCCGCCACCTCGGCCAGCGTCCGGACCGGCCGCAGCGTCACACCGGGCGGGGACTGCCGCGCCCAGTGCGGATTATCCGCATGCACGAACAACGTGGTCGGGATGCCGTTGGCCTGCAACGCTTCGGAAAAGAAGCGGCTATAGACCTCACCGCCGCCCCAGCCCAGCTGCAGGTTGATCTGGTAGCAGTGCATCAATGCCGACCGCCGGAAAAAGCGCAGGACTTGGCCATGGGCTCAGTTCATGAGCTTTTTCAGCCAGTTGCGGGCAATCCGCCGCTTCTGGGAAAAATTCACCGCATTGCGCCACAGCAGCGGGAAAAAACCACGCTGGTCCAGCTCCCGGTACATCCGGGCGCGCACCGCCTTGTCGTTCAGCTTGCGCAGTTTGTGGAACACCGACATGCCGCCATCGACCAACTGCCAGCGGATCAGCGCGTTCAATTCCCGATCCGCCGCCACTTCCCGGGCCATCCGCTCCAGCCCGGCCGCATTGGTCACCGAACTGGCGATCACCGCCTCCAGCCGTCTATCCTGCTGCGGCGCGGCCATCGGCCGGACCCGTTGCCGGTAGAAATAACCCGGCGTCGGATCGTAGGCCACCCGCTCCGCCCGCAGGAACAGCTGGGTGGTCCACAGCACGTCTTCGTGAATCAGGCCGGGGATGAAGCGCAGCCCCTGCTTGTCGATGAAGTCCCGGCGGTACAGGTGCATCCACACCATGTGCAGGAAACTGCCGTCGGCCAGCCGCTGCCGCAGCACCTCCTTGCCCGGCATCACGGCGCTGGACAAGGCATCCCGATAGATCGGGTGGTCGTCCCGGCGGCCCTCGAAATGGAAGATGCCGTTACCGTGGGCCATCTCCAGTTGCTGCGCGACCGCCAGATCAAGCAGGCGCCGGTAGTAGGCCGGATCGATCCAGTCGTCGGAATCGACAAAGGCGATGTACTCCCCGGTCGCCAGGTCCAGCCCGGTGTTGCGTGCCGCCGAAAGTCCCCCGTTTTCCTGGCGCACCACCCGCAGCAGTTGCGGATGGGCCACCGCGTAGCGGGCCAGGATCGCCGGACAATCGTCGGTCGAGCCATCATCAACCAGAATGATTTCCAGGTTGTCCGGATCCTGCGCCACCAGGCTGTCGAGGCATGCCGGCAGGAAGGGCGCGACGTTATAGACCGGAACGATGAGGCTCAGCCGTGGGCTCATGCCGCGTCCTTCCGCGGCTTTTCCCGGTACAGATAGAACACGAACTTGCGGACATAGCCGATTTCCAGGCTGAAGCCCGCGGCAAACAGCCAGGCAAGGATTTCGGTAACCCGGTCGTTGCCCAGCACGTGCGGATGCACCTCGATGCAGATTTTCTGCACCGCGCTGAGGTCGATGCCGTTGAAGAACTCGTATTCACCGCCCTCGATATCGACGATCAGGAAGCTGGGCTTGATCCGGCGCAGTTCGCTGTTCAGGTCGATCTGGGGAATCTGGATCGGCTTGGCCTGGGCCGAGCCCTGGATCAGCGACGAGGCCCAGTAATCCGGCTCCAGCCAGAAGGTCCGCTCGGCCTCGCCCTTGCCCAAAAGCACGTTATGGACATGGGGCGACACGCCGTTCCTGGCGTGGACCTCGCTGATGATCGGCATCAGCTGCGGGTTCGCCTCGTAGGCATGGACCTTGTCGCTGCCCACCACCTTGGCGCACAGGGAAGACAGGTAGCCGATGCCGGCACCGACCTCCATCACCACATCGTCGGGGGTGATGAATTTGCGGATCAGCCCGGCCTCCTTGGCCTCGTAGCCGCCGAAGAAGATGTCCTTGCGGATCGGCGGCGTGATCGCGGGATGCTCCAGCGGCAGATCCACCCCGAAATTGCTCGCCCATTTCGGCCGCGCAAACTTCCACAGCACTTTCCGCCAGCGTTTTTCCGCCCGACTGCCCGGTTTCAGAAACATGTTTCCCTCGGCTCCAGAATCAATTCAATGTGAGGTTTTTCCCGTCCAGCCAGATCAGCAGAACCAGGAAGGTATACGCCAGGCGGCGGGACGCCCGCCCCTGTTTGGCCTGTTGCCACAGCGCGACCAGCGCCGGCCCGTTGAGGTAGGGCGCCCGTTGGGCCAGATCATTGAAGCAGGCATCGCCGACATCCTGCCAGGCGCCGGTGAATAAGGCCTGCAAGGGCACCGAAAAGCCGTGCTTTTCCCGGTTCCAGACGCATTCCGGCAGGTCCCGCCGCGCCAGCGCGTTGAGCAGCGCCTTGCCACCACCGGCCAGATGCACCGCTGCGCCGTGGCGCAACGCCACCTCCAGCACCGGCTCACCCAGCATCGGCACCCGCATTTCCAGGCCATGGGCCATGCTCGCCCGGTCGGTCTTCTGCAGGCAGTTTTCCGACAGATAGGTCCACAGGTCGGCCCGCATCAGGCCATCGCTGTCCAGCCGGCCTCCCTGTTCATCCAGCAATTGCCGCCAGAGCGCCAGGGTCTGCTGCGGCCGCATCGCCGCCAGCAATTCCGCTCCGACATAGCCTCCCAGCGCCTTGCGCCCCGGCCACGGCCCCAGCTCGACCCGGCGGTAATGCAGCAATTCGGCGCCATACAGGCTGCGCCGCAGCGCCGCCGCCGGCAACAGCCCGGCATCGACCCCCCGCCGCAGCCAGGGCTGCCAGAACCGGGGGGGATGCCGGTCGGCGGTATCGGTGAAACGGGGATAGCCGCCGAACAACTCGTCGCCGCCATCGCCGCTGATCGCGACGGTGACATGCTGCCGGGTCAGCCGCGACAGGGCATGGGTCATCACGTAGGCCGGGTCCGCCAGCGGCTGGTCCAGGTCGGCCATCGCCTGCAGGAAGCCTGCGGCGTCGATCGAGGGCGCTGCCAGCACATGGTGCGTGCAGCCGAAATGCTGTGCCACCGTTGCGGCATGCTGGCTTTCGTCAAAGCCCTGCTTGGCGAACTGCAGGCAGAAGGTTTCCACCGGCCGGGAGCTGGCTTCGCTGAGGTAGCGCACCATCAGGCTGGAGTCGATGCCCCCGGACAGGAAGGCGCCGAGGGGCACATCCGCGGCCATCTGCCGCCGGACGCTGGTGCGCAAGGCCTGATCCACCGCCGCGAGAATCTCCCCCCGCGCGCAGGGCGTGGGGTCCGGGTGGGGGATCGACCACCAGCGGCCCGTTTCCAGCCGCTGTTCCGCCGCGTTGAAGCGCAAGCAGTGGGCTGGCGGCAGCTGCCGGACCGCCCGCAGGAAAGTCTGCGGCGCCAGGGGCGTCTGGAAAGCCAGATAGTCGCGCAGGGCTTCGGGGTCGAGTTGACGGGGAAATCCCGGCAGCGTCAGGAAAGGCGCCAGCGTCGAGGCAAACACCAGCCCGCCCGCCACCGCCGCGTACATGAACGGCTTGATCCCCAGCTTGTCCCGGGCGGCGAACAGCGTCCGGGTCCGGGCATCCCAGATGGCGAAGGCGAACATCCCGTCCAGCCGCGGCAGCAGCGCCTCACCCCAGATCCGGAAGCCCTGCAGCAGGACTTCGGTATCGGAATGGTCGGTGACGAAAGCAGCGCCCAGGCCTTCCAGTTCCCGGCGCAGCGCCGGGGCGTTGTAGATTTCGCCGTTGAACACCAGGGTATGCCGGCCGTCCGCCGACCGCATCGGCTGGCTGCCGCCGGCCAGGTCGATGACCGACAGCCGGGCATGGGCGAAGACGGCCTCGCCGACCGTCAGATAAGCCTGGGCATCCGGCCCCCGCTGATGCAGGGCTTGCAGCGCCTCGGCGACGTTGTCGCGCCAGGGGGTGCCGACCAGGCCGAGAATCCCGCACATCAGGCCGGTCCTCCCGCCTGCATGGCCAGGGCTTCGTAGGCACGCACGGCGTGCGCCACGGCAAAACCTTCCAGATTCACGCTGGCCGGATCCGGCGCGGTATCGAGGAAGGCGGCAATCCGCTCGGCCAGCGCCGTCGGATCGTCGCAGGGCACCAGTGCCTCCGGCTGCGCTGCGCCCAGGATTTCCCGCGGGCCGGAAGGGCAATCCGTGGAAAGCACCGGAGTGCCGCACAACAGCGCCTCGACCAGCACATTGGGCAGCCCTTCGTGATCGGAGCAGAGCACCAGCAACCGCGCCGCCGCCATCCAGGGGTAAGGATTGCGCTGGAATCCGGCGACCAGGACCCGGTTTTCCAGCCCGCGCTCGGCAATCAGCCGGAGCAGGCCCGGTTCGGGGTTGGCCAGCAGCACCAGCAAGGGCGGGGCGGCCAGCCGCTGCCAGGCATCGAGCAGCAGATCGTGCCGCTTCTGGCCGGCAAAGCGGCCGACATGCAGCACGAAATCTTGCGTTGGCCGCGCCGCGCAGGGTTCCGCGGCGGCCCGCCGGATCGCCGGGGCGTCGAAGGGATTGTGGATCACCGTCACCGGGCTCTGGAGTTGCAAGGCCTGCTGCAGGTCGGCAGCGACCCCGTGCGAGACGGCGATCAGCGGCCGCCGACCATAGACAGCCCGGTAACGCGCCAGCCGGCGCCGGGCCTTCGCCGGGCTGTGCCGGGCCAGCCGGCTGACTTCCGCCGACAGGGTGTTGGCGATCCGGCAGCAATGCCGCGGCAGCCGCGAGAGCGCCGCGACCTCGTCGGCGAAGGGCAGCGTGGACACCAGCAGATCGGCGTTCCAGCCCGCCAGTGCCCCACGCAGCCGCCAGGCGAGCAGGCGCTTGCCCAGCCAGCCCTTGGACGCCTCGGCCCCACCCGGTTGCAGGACTTCCAGTGTCAGCCCGCTCGGCAGCGGGTAATCGCCACCGGCCTCGCAGGCCAGCAGCCGGACCGTGTGTCCCGCCTGCTGCAAATGCTGCGCCAGATTCACGATGGCTTTTTCCGCGCCGCCGCCGTTGAGATTGGTGATCACGAAGGCAAAGCGCATGTCAGCCGACCCGCAGCTTGACCAGTTCCGGCGCCAGGGCCTGCCAGACGGTATCCACGGAAACA
Source organism: Pseudomonadota bacterium (assembly GCA_041158545.1). Taxonomy (GTDB): domain Bacteria; phylum Pseudomonadota; class Gammaproteobacteria; order Burkholderiales; family Rhodocyclaceae; genus JBEBBF01. Next base: position 5,006 of record JBEBBF010000336.1, read on the forward strand.
GCGGCCATCGAGGCTTCCGGGCCGACCTGCCCGGCCTGGGGATGGTCGATCACCGTCAGCGCCGGATGCTCCAGCGGCATCAGGTTCTGGCTGGGTGAGTAGGGGTGATACATCGCCAGCATCGGCTTGTGCAGCGCCCCCATGATATGGGTCGGCCCGGTATCAACGCCGATGTAGTAGTCGAGACAGGCCATCAGCGCCGCGGTCTGCCGCAGGCTCAGCTGACCGGCGTAGTGACTGGCGGCCGAGCCCAGATGCCGGGCCAGCGCCTGGGTCCGCGCCTGCTCCAGCGTGCCGCCAAAGATCAGGAAATGGGCGCCGGGATAGGCTGCGCGAATGCGCCCGGTCAGCGCGATGAAGTGTTCCAGCGGCCAGTCGCGATAGCCCTTGGTCGGAAAACTGGCGATCTGCAGGCCGATCAGCGGGAAAGGCCGCTGGCCCAGGGTCTGTTGGAGCTTTGTCTCGGCCCAGGCCCGCTCATCGTCCCGAACCTGGTAGCCGAGGTGGCGCCCGGCCAGCGGGATCCCCAGTTGTTCGATCAGCGCGTACTGCATCAGCACGGCATGGCGGGACTGGAAGCCGGGCGTGCTGGCGGCGTGGAACAGGGCCTGATCCAGACCGGGATCGTCCTGCCGCATCGCCACCACCCGCCGGGCGCGCTTCAGCGCATAGCGGACCAGCGGCTTGTCATGTCCGAAGACAAAGGCCAGATCGTATTTCGGCCCCGGCAACAGGGCCTGCAGCCAGGCGGTGTTCTTGCTGATGCTGCCGGTGCGGTAGATGAAAGGCAGGTTTTCCAGCACCTCGCGCCGTTTGGGATGCGCCAGCACCGTCAGGCGGGCCGCGGGGTACTGTCGGGCGATGGCACGCAGCGTCGGCGTGGACAGCAGGGTATCGCCGATTCGCGACACCTGGATCGCCAGGATGGACCTGACCGCGTCCGGCGACGGCAAGGGCGGCACCGACATGGGCTCAGCCCCGCCGGAACAGGCGGTAGAACAGACCATCGACGATGCTCAGCAGATGCAGCCAGCCGTAGTTCCGTTCCGGGTTGTGGGGAATGCAGGCCAGCGAGAAGCCGTAGCCGTTGCGGGTGGACTCGGGGCCATAGCGGTTGGCCGCCGGGATGTCGTCCCCGGCCTGGGCGTCCAGGTCGTGGGTCAGCGCGGCGAAATCCGCGTCATCGCTGTAGAAGGTCTCCGGCAACAGACGTTCGAGCAGGCGCCGTTCCGGCGAACCCTTGGTGGTGTCATGGACGAACACCAGCGCCGGTTTCCCGGTCGCCAGCAATTGCAGCGCCAGCCGGACGCCGCGATGCCCCTTGGGGCCGTCGATCATCACGATGTCGCCGGCCGCGACCTGCTCCGGCAGCAGCCGGGTCGCATCGCCGAAGGTCAGGCTGACGTGGGGATAGGGGGCCAGCCGCTCGGCGGCCACGGGGACATCCGGGGAATTGCGGTCGTATTCGACGCTGATCAGCGGCAGCGCGGGGAACATCCTGGCCAGAATCAGCGTGCTCTGCCCCCGCGCCCGCCCGGATTCCAGTACCCGGCGGACCGGCAGCAGCGAGGCACAGGCCTTGAGGAACAGCATTTCCGAATACAGCACGCCCTTGCGCTCGTAGGCGATCGACGCCACGCCTTGCGCGAATTCGTCCCGGCAGGTGCGAAGTGCCTGAAGGATGGCGGGCCGGTCAATCAGGGAACGGGTCATGGGTAGTCTTTCGTTCAGGGCTGGGCATGGACGGCCTGGGAAAAGACGCTTTCCATCCGATCCAGCATGCTCGACAGGGAAAAATGACTTTCTGCACGCTGGCGGGCATTGCTCCCCAGCCGGCGTCGGGCTTCGGGGTCGGCCATCAGGCGCTGCAGGCCGGCCGCGAGGGCTGCGGCGTCCTTGGGCGGCACCACCACGGCGGACTCGCCGTCCTGCACCGCTTCGGTAATCGCCCCGACCGGGGTCGTGACGATGGGTAGCGCGGTCAGCATCGCCTGCAGCACCGCCTGCGGCACGCCTTCGTTGGCGTAGGACGGCAGGCAGAACAGATCGAGGGCGCGCATCCAGTCTTCCGGGCAATCCTGCTGCCCGACCATGGTCACCCGCTGCTGCAACTGCAATTCCCGAATTTTGTCGGTGATCGGCTCACGCATCGGCCCTTCGCCGACGATCAGCAGCTGCCAGTCCGGCGCATCAAGGCGGGCAAAGGCATCGAGCAGGTAAAGGTGACCCTTCCAGCTGCGCAGCGTGGCGACGATGCCGAGGTAGTGGCCCGTTTCGGCCAACCCCAGGCGGCGGCGGACCGCGGCCTTGTCGCCGGCGGCAAAGCGGGCCGGGTCGATCCCGGTCGGCACCGACGTGATCATCGCGCCGGGAAAACCGTTGTCCTCGATCAGCTGGCGACGGATGGCCTCGCCGGTGGTGACGACATGGCGCACCGCCCGGGTATAGAGCCAGCGGGTACCCGCATTGTTGGCGACGGCTGCTGAAATGTGCCGGGTGCGGACGATGGCCGGCGACCGGGACAGGGTCTTGCAGGCCAGTGCTGCCAGCCAGGTATCGGTCGAGCTATGGGTGTTGATCACATCGACCGGGTTGGCCTGCAGCCAGCGTCGCAGGGCCATCGCCCCGCGCAGCCGCTTCTTGCCCAGGGGCAGGGCCTGCACCGGCACGCCCCGCTTCGGGGCTTCGACAAAAATCCGCGATTCCGGCGGGCACAGCAGCAGCACCTGATGGCCCCGTGCCTGCATGCCGCGGGACTCTTCCAGGATGCGAATCTCCTGACCGCCCCAGCCGCAGGACGCCTCGGTATGCACAATCCTCATGCTTTCTCCACAAACTGCAGGCGGTGCAGCTGGCAATAGGCGCCGCCCAGGTCGATCAGCTCGGCATGGGTTCCCCGTTCGAGGATCCGGCCGTTGGCCATCACGATGATCTGGTCGGCCTTTTCAATGGTCGAGAGCCGGTGGGCGATGACCAGTGTCGTCCGACCTTGCATCAGATGCTCCAGCGCCTCCTGCACCAGGCGTTCGGATTCGTTGTCCAGCGCCGAGGTGGCCTCGTCCAGGATCAGGATCGGGGCATTCTTCAGGATGGCGCGGGCAATGGCCAGGCGCTGACGCTGGCCGCCGGACAGGCGGTTGCCGTTTTCACCGATCCGGGTGGCAAAGCCTTCCGGCAGGGCCTGGATGAAATCGAGGGCGTTCGCCGCCCGCGCCGCCGCTTCGATCTCGGTCTGGCTGGCGCCGGACATGTCGCCGTAGGCGATGTTGGCGGCAACGGTGTCGTTGAACAGCAGCACGTCCTGGCTGACGTAGGCGATGTTCTGGCGCAGGCTGTGCAGCGTGATGTCCTGCAGGTTGTGGCCATCCAGCGTGATCCGGCCGCTGTCGGGGTTGAAGAAGCGGGGCACCAGCGCCGCCAGCGTCGATTTTCCCCCACCGGACTGCCCGACCAGCGCCACGGTCTGGCCGGCGGCAACCCGGATCGAGACATCGCTCAGCACGTTGCGCTCGGCAGCGGGATAACGGAAAGACAGGTTTTCGATCTGCAGATTGCCCTGCACCTGACCAAGTTCAATGCGCCCCTGATCCGGCTCCCCGGCCTCGTCGAGCAGGGAAAACACGCTCTCGGCAGCAGCCAGCCCCCGTTGCAGCGGCGCATTGACGTCGGCCAGATGCCGCAACGGCGCCAGCAGCATCAGCAACGCAGTGATGAAGGAAACAAAGCTGCCCACCGTCGTGGTCCCCGTGCTGGATTGCATCAGCGCGACATAGATCACCACGGCCACCGCCACCGAGGCGAGCAGCTGGACGATAGGCGTCGTCGCCGCTGACGCGACGGTCTGACGCATGTTCTGGCTGCGCACTTCGTTGTCGGTGCGATTGAAGCGCGTCGACTCCTGGGCTTCGCCGCCGAAGACCTTGATGACCCGATTGCACAGCGCCGCCTCCTGCAGCACCTGCACCATGTTGGCGATGCTGATCTGGGAATTGCGGCTGGCCTGGCGCAGACGCTTGGAAAAAGTCCGCATCACCCAGCCAATCGCCGGAATCAGCGCGATGCAGATCAGGGTCAGCTGCCAGTTCAGCCACAGCAGCCAGCCGAACAGCCCGATCACCGTCAGCCCGTCCTTGAGCACCGTCACCGTGACGCTGGTCGCCGCGGATGCCACCCCATTGACGTCATAAACAATCTTGGTCAGCGGCACATTCGAGGCATTCGCCTGGAAATACCCCAGCGGCAGCCGGATCAGCCGGGTGTACATCTGGCAGCGGATGTCCGAAATGATCTTGTTCGAGACCCAGGAGAACCCGTAGGACGACAGGAAATTGAAGACGCCGCGGACGACAAACACGCCGACGATGCTCAAGGGCACCAGTATCGGGTTTTCGAATCCCCCCTGAGACTGGAAACCCTTGTCGAGCAGCGGCTTGAGCAAAGCCGGAAACAGCGGCTCCGTTGCCGCGAGGATCGCCGTAGCAAACAGGGACAGTGCAGCCTGAGCCCAGTAGGGGCGAACGTAGTGCAACAGCCTGACGTAAAGGGCTTTACTATCGGGAGGTAAACTCATGGCGTCTTCGGAAAATAGCCGGCCATTATACAGCCGAAGCCCCGGCCACCGGCGGCTTCAGGACTCTGCCGCAGGGCAATCGCACGAATCTTGTATAAGACCGAAGCGGTGAGCGCGGCATGAGCCGGGTTCAGCGCTACGCCGGCAGCAGGCTGCGATAAAGCGCCTGCAGGCGCAGTGCGAGTTCCGGCAATCCCAGCCCGGCAACGGCGGCACGGGCCGCTGGGCAGGGCTGGTCGGGGCTGGCGGCGCTGATCATGCGGCGCATCGCCGCCGCCATCCCCGCGAGGTCGAGCGCATCGCAGACCTCGCCGTTCTGGCCGGGCGCCAGGTATTCGGCGGCGCCGCAGCTGGTCGAGGTCAGCACCGGCAGACCGGAAGCCAGGGCTTCCAGCGCGGCGTTGGGGCAGGGATCGTACAGGGTCGGCAGCGCAAAGGCATCTGCCGCGCCCAGCCAGGGGCGGACGTCCTGCTGCTCGCCCAGCCAATGCACCCGCGGCGCCAGGCCCAGCCGGCCGGCCAGCTGTTGCGCCGCCCGCAGTTGCCGGTCGCCGCCGACCACCAGCAGATGCTGCCGGGGATCGCCGGTCATGGCCAGCGCCCGCAGCAGCCGGAACACGCCCTTGCGCTCGAAGCCGTTGCCGACCAGCACCCAGGCGAAGTCTTCGTCCTGCAGCCCCAGCGCGGCCCGCTTTTCCGCCCGGAACGGGCGCACCGCCGCCGGGGAAAAGCGTTCGAGGTCGATCCCGTTGGGGATCAATACCAGCTTGTCTTCCGGCACCGCGTAATAGCGGCGCAGTTCGTCCCGGACCAGCCGGGAATTGCAGATCACCGCCCGCAGCGCGGGATGCGCAAACATCGCCCGCTCGGTAGCCAGCAGATAGCGATGGTAAGGCGACAGCGCCAGGCCCAGCCGCCCCAGCGGCGAACGGGCACGGCGCAGGTGGTCGAGCCAGGCGGCATGCACGCCATCGCCGGCGCGATAAATCATCGCCCCCGGAATCCGCTCGTGGGACTGGACGATGTCGAAATGCTGCTGGCGCAGCAGTTGCTGCACGCCCTGGGCAAAACTGCGGTCGCGGGCCGTGCGGCGGTCGAGGCCGCGCCGGTAGGGCGGATCGCAACGCAGCACATGGCTCGCCGCGGTTTCGCTGCCCTGCCAGTCGCGGCAGATCACCGTGGCCTGGGTGCCCTGACCGTCCAGCGCCGCCAGCGCCCGCTCGACAAAGCGCTCAGCGCCGCCAAAAGGGGTGTAGCGCTGCCTGATGATCGCCAGCTTCAGCACGCGATGCCCAACTCCGCCGCCACCGCCTGCCAGACCGTGTCGGTTTCCACCGCCACCAGACAATCACTGATCTTGCCGGCTCCGCAGCCATCGATGCCGCAGGGGCGGCAGCCGAAACGTTCCTTGGCGCTGGTGATGACCCGGTGTCTGCCCTGGCGCGGCGTGCCCCAGGGCCCCCAGAGGTTGTCGCCGGAAGGGCCGAACAGCGCAATCGCCGGCGTCCCGACCGCTGCGGCGATGTGCATCGGCGCCGAATCGACGCCGACGAACAGCCGGGCTGCCGCGGTCAGCGCCGACAGCTCCTTCAGGCTGAAACGCCCGCCGAAATCCACGACTTCCCGATGCAGCAGCCGCTTGATGTCCGCCAGCATCGCCCGCTCGACCGGGTCCGGCGCCGCGGTCAGCACCACGGTCCAGTCCGCATCCTGCAGCCGGTTGATCAGCTCGGCCCAGGCCTCGACCCGCCAGCACTTGAACAGCCAGCGCGAAGCCGGATGAATATGAACGAAACGCTGCGGGCTAACCCCGGCCAGCGTCAGCATCCCGGAAACCCGGGCGTAAGCCGCGGAGCCGGGAACCATCTGCAACTGCCGCGCCGTCGGATGCGGCTGCAGGCCGATCCGCCGCAGCACGTCGAGATGGCTTTCGACGGTATGGCGGCCGCCGGCCCGCGGCCAGGGCGTCAGATGGGTGAAGCATTTTTTCCAGCGGTTGCCGCCGCCGCGCTTGGTGAAAGCGACCGACCAGCGCGCCCGCAACAAACGGGACAGCCAGGCGCCGCGCCAATGCTCGGTCAGGTGGATCACCAGATCGTAACGACGGGCTTTCAGCGTCCGCAGCAAGTGCCATTCCGCCCTGGCCTGACCGAAAGCCCCCAGCTTCTTCCATTTGCGATCCACCACATGGACCTGGGAGAGCGCCGGGTGCAGCGTCAGCATTTCCGCGGTATCGGCATAAACCAGCGCATCAATCTCCAGATGCGGGGCAGCCTGCTTCAGCACCGACATGACGGGCGAGGTCAGCAGGACGTCGCCGTGGTGGCGCAATTTGATGACCAGGACGCGCCTGACCTGATCGAGGGGAACCGGATCCTTCAACATTGTTCTTATTTTACCGGTTAAGTGCTTGTATTGCCTTACTTTGCTGCGGCACAGCGCAAACCATGACCTCGGCAAAACCCGGCCGGATGTCCAACCAGGCGGCCACCGGCAGCTGCCGCCAATGCGCCAGCAGCACCCGGATCACCCCGGCGTGGGTGACGAAGCCGGCGGCGGCAATGCCCTTGTCCTCAAGCTCGGCGACCAGCTGCAGCGCCCGCGCCTGCACCTGCCGCGCCGATTCGCCGCCGGGCGGGACGTAGCCGGCCAGGTCGGCGGCCCAGGCATCCAGCGCCGCCGGGCCGATCTCCTGCCAGCTGCGGCCCTCCCAGGCGCCAAAATCCATTTCCGCCAGCCGGGGATCGACCACCGGCGCCGCAGCCAGCAACGCAGCCAGCTCTTGGCAGCGCCGCAGCGGGCTGGTCCACAGCGGCAGGTCGGCGGGAAGCTGCGGTCGCAGCCCGGCGGCAGCGGCGGCGACCTCGCGGGCCGGCACGTCCAGCCGGCCGTAGCAAAGGCCGGGCGGCAGCTCCGGCTCGGGATGCCGGATCAAATACAGCTTCATCCCGGCAGCTGGGCCAGAAGGCCGAGGTAAAACCCCAACTCGGCCAGTTGCTGGATCGCCCCCAGCACATCGCCGCTATAGCCGCCCAGCCAGCGCAGGCTGAGGCGCAGCAGCCAGCCGGCGGCCAGCGCCGCCAGCAGCACGCCGCCCAGCACCGGAAGCAGCGGCAGCCCGCACAGGGGCAGCGCCACGCACAGGGCACCCCAGACCAGACCGGCGGCGCCGGGAGTCCGGGTCAACGGGCGGGCCTTGCTGCTGTCGTCGCTGCGGACGTAGTCGTAGCGGGCCAGCACCCAGGTCGCGAGCCAGCGCGACAGGGCATGCCCGGCCAGCAGCACCAGCGGCAGGGAAAATTCGTGCAATTCGAGCAGCAGCACATAGCGGGCGAGCAGCGCCAGCCCCAGCGCAATCACCCCGAAGCTGCCGATCCGGGAATCCTTCATGATCGCCAGGATGCGCGCCTTGTCCCAGCCGCCGCCCAGGCCGTCGGCGGTGTCGGCCAGCCCATCCTCGTGGAAGGCGCCGGTGACGTAGAGCCCGACCGCCAGCGCCAGCAACAGCGCGACGCTGCGCGGCCACAGCATTTCCCCCAGCCAGAACGCCAGCCCGCTGAGGCCGCCGACCAGCAGGCCGACCGCCGGCAGATGCCGGGCGGCCTCGCCGAGGTCGGCGGCAGCATGCGTACCGCCCGGCCAGGGCAGCCGGGTGAAATAGCGGACCGCGGCGCCGAAGGCCGCCAGCTCCCGCCGGATCACAGCTTGTCGGCGACCCCGGCCGATTCGAAGCTGGCCATGTCGTTGAGGAAGGCCACCGCCGCCCGCAGCAGCGGCCAGGCCAGCGCCGCGCCGGTCCCTTCGCCCAGCCGCAGGCCGAGGTCGAGCAGCGGTTGCGCCTGCAGCGCCGCCAGCTGCGCGGTGTGGCCCGGTTCGGCGGAGCGGTGGCAGAACACGCAATAGTCCAGCACGGCCGGCGCCAGCCGGCTGGCCAGCAGCGCCGCGGCGCCAACGATGAAGCCGTCGATCAGCAGCACCAGCCCGGCCTGGGCGCCGGCCAGCATCGCCCCGGCCATCATCGCGATTTCAAAGCCGCCGAATTCGGCCAGCACCTGCAGCGGGTCGGCCTGCGCCGGCAGCCCGGCGCGGGCCACCGCCTGCGCCAGCAGCGCCCGCTTGCGCGCCAGCCCGGCGTCGTCCAGCCCGGTGCCGCGGCCGATGCAGGCGTCCAGGTCGCAGCCGGTCAGCGCGTGGGTGATCAGGCTGGCGGCGGCGGTGTTGCCGATGCCCATTTCGCCGAAGGCCAGCGCCTGACAGCCCCGCCCGGCCCATGCCTGCGCCAGCGCCGCGCCGCGGGCCAGCGCCTGCTGCACCTGTTCGGCGCGCATCGCCGGGGCTTCGAGATAATTCGCGGTCCCCGGCGCGATCTTGGCATCCACCAGTTGCGGCCGCGGGCCGAAGTCGTGGGCCACGCCGGCGTCGATCACCTGCAGGTCGAGCCCATTGCTGCGGGCAAAGACATTGATGGCGGCGCCGCCGGCCAGGAAGTTCTCGACCATCTGCCAGGTCACATCCTGCGGATAGGCGGACACCCCGGCGCGGGCAGCGCCGTGGTCGCCGGCAAACACCAGCACGGCGCCCCGCTCCAACTGCGGCGTCAGCGTGCGCTGGATGCGCCCGATCTGCAGCGCCAGCCGTTCCAGTTGCCCCAGCGCGCCGACCGGCTTGGTCTTGCGGTCGATCTTGTGTTGCAGGGCCTGATCCAGGGTCGTGGGCAGGGCTTGGGGCAGAAAATCGGCGGCAAACATCACAGGGGTCCGGCGGAAAAAGCCGGGGATTATACTTGCCGCCCATGCACGAACTGATTCTCGGAGGCGCCCGCTCCGGTAAAAGCAGCCTGGCGGAAAGCCGGGCCCGGGCCTGGCAAGCGGCGGCGCCCGACCGCCAGGTCATCTATCTGGCCACCGCCCAGGCCGGCGACGGCGAAATGTCCCGGCGCATCGCCGCCCATCGCGAGCGCCGCCCCGCCAGCTGGCCCACCGTCGAAAGCCCGCTGCAGCTGGCCGCCACGCTGCGCCAGCACGCCGCGGCGGATCGCCTGATCCTGGTCGACTGCCTGACGTTGTGGCTGAGCAACCTGCTGTTCGCCGGCCGTTCCGCGGCCCAGGCGGAGGCGGATCAGGCCATCGATTGCCCGCTGCTGAGCGGGGAAATTGCCGCGCTGCTGGCCACCCTGCCGACGCTGCCCGGCCCGGTGATCCTGGTTTCCAACGAAGTCGGCTGGGGGCTGGTGCCGATGCACCCGGTGTCCCGGCTGTTCGGCGACGAGCAGGGCCGGCTGAACCAGCGGGTTGCCGCGGTCTGCGACCGGGTGACGCTGGTCGCCGCCGGGCTGCCGCTGCCGCTCAAGGGCTGAAGCTCAGCCCCGCTCGCTGCCCAGCTGTGCCCGCAGCCGCGGTGCCAGCCAGGCATCCAGACTCAGCCGCCCCGGCCCCAGCAGCATCAGCGGCAGCAGCATGCCGATGAACAGCACCGGCAGCTTGAAGTTGCCGAAGCCCCGGTCGGTGAAGCCGTAGCCCTGGATCAACTCGTTCCAGCTGCTCCAGCTGTCGGGCCAATGCACGCTCAGCATCGCCACCAGCGTCAGCACCGCCAGCGACAGCGAGAAGAAGCGGGTCGCCAGGCCCAGCACCAGGGCCAGCGCGCCGACGATCTCGAACCAGGCCGCCATCTGCCAGCTCAGCCCCACCGGCAGCAGGCTGAACGGCCAGGGGAAGCGCTCGGCGATGTCGGCGAACCAGTTGCTGCCATGGAGCTTTTCCAGCCCGGATTCGAGGAAATCCCAGCCGAGCAGCAGGCGCAGGCTGAGCAGGCCCAGCCAGGCGCCGAGCAGGTTGAGGCCATCGAGGCCGCGGTAGAAGGGAAGGATCAGGGTTTTCATCGGAGTCTCCTCGTCATTCGGTGATGGCCCGGCGGGTACCGAGCAGAACGCCCTGCTCCCGCCAGGCCTGCATTTGCGTGAGGCCGTGCTGCAACACCGCCTCGGGTTGGGGATGCGCCAGTTCGGCGGCGATGCGGCGGCAGGCCTGTTCGCCGCTGAGCGCGGCACCGGCCTCCCCGTCCTGCAACAGCGCCAGCAAGCGGGCGCTGACCGGGTTCAGCAGGCAGAACTGCACCCGCTCCTCCGGATCGCGATAGACCAGCAGGCTGGTCGGCTGCCGCCGCCGCGGCCGGAAGCTCGGGCCAATCCGCTGCACCGGCCAGTCGTAGTGCAGCAGCAGGGCCGCCGGGTTGGGCAGCGGCCGCCCCAGGAGCAGGTCGCCCGCCGGGTCGTGGGGCGGCGGGCTGACCGGCATGATGTCCACCGCCAGCTCGGCCCACTCGTAATGCGCCAGCGCCGGGAACCACTGCGGCAGGCGCAGGCCGGGACGGCTGGCGAGAAAATCGAGGAACTCCCGGGGAATCTCGCGGAACCAGGGCGTGCTGCAGCGCCAGTCGCGGAAAAACCGCCGTTGCAGCCGCAGCCAGCGCGCTTCGCCCAGCATTTGCCGACACACCGGATAGCAGGCATCGAGAAAGCCGCTGAGGTTGTTGAACAGCAGTTCCTGGTACACCGCCATCCGCTGCGGCGGCACCCCGGCGGGCAGCGGCGCCCGCCGCGGGTCGCGGATGCGGCGACCGAAGGCAAGCTGGAAATCGAGGAGTTGCTCCGGCGCGTTCATGGCAGGCAGACCTCGGGCTGGGTCATCCGGGCGGTGGCTTCGGGCCAGGGCTGCTGCAGCCGGGCGATGGTCTCGACCTCGAGATTGAGCTGGGCCAGGTCGGGAATATGGAAGTCCCGCTCCAGGCAGGTGGGCAGCCGGCCGGTGCGGGCGTAGGCGGCGCTGAGCAGCGCCCAGACCGGGTCGATCACGTCGGCGCCGTGGGTGTCGATGATCAGGCCGTCGTCGGCGACGTAATGCCCGGCGACATGCACATAGCAGCTGCGCTCCAGCGGCAGGGCCTGCAGGAAGGCCAGCGGATCGAAGCCGAAATTGCGGCTGTTTACATAGATGTTGTTCACGTCCAGATGCAGCAGGCAGTCGGCTTCCTCGACGACGGCGCGGATGAATGCCGCCTCGTCCATTTCCGCACCCGGCGGCGCCACATAGTAGGAGGCGTTTTCGATGCCGATCCGCTGCCCGAGGACATCCTGTACCTGGCGGATGCGGCCGGCGACCCAGCGCACCGCCTCGTGGGTACAGGGCAAGGGCAGCAGGTCGTAGAGCTGGCCGTCGTCGCTGCACCAGGACAGGTGCTCGGTGTAGAGCGGCGAACCATGCTCGCGCATGAAGCGGCGGATGCGCTGCAGCAGGTCCATGTCCAGCGGCAGGCTGCCACCCAGCGACAGGGAAAGGCCGTGGCAGACGAAGGGGTAACGCTCGCTGAAGGCGCGCAGCTGGCGGGCTGAACGGCCGCCCAGATCGGCCCAGTTTTCCGGGGCGATTTCAAAGAATTCGATGGCGGGGGGGACACCGGCCAGCAATTGCGGGATCAGCTCCCGGCGAAAGCCGAGTCCGGCGGCAGCCGGCAGGGAATGCACCTGCGGGTCCATGGCAATCCTCCAGGGGATTCGGGATTCAAGGGAAAAGCGCGGTGGAACCCGGCGCGGCACCCGGCCGGCCCGACCGCGCTGCCGGGGCGGCGGCCCCGGTGGGGGGCGACCGGCGCTTCGCCGCGGACGAAGCGATCCGGCCACCGGCCCGGCGGACTTACTTCTTGTCAGCGCCGCACTTGGCTTCCTTCTTCTTGTCGGCGCCGCATTTCGCCTCGCCACACTTGCCGTCCTTTTTCTTGTCGGCACCGCACTTGCCGTCGGCCTTCTTTTCCGCTTTCTTGTCGGCGCCACACTTGGCTTCGCCGCACTTGCCATCCTTTTGCTTGGTGTCGGCCTGGGCCAGCTGGTAGCCGGCACTCAGGGTCTGGCTGGAGAAGGGGTTATCGGCAGCGTGCAGGGCCGGGCTCAGGCTGGCGGCGGTCAG
>JBEBBF010000337.1:0-3989 GCA_041158545.1 Pseudomonadota bacterium
ACAGCCGCCCGGTCCAGGGCCGCGGCGGCCCCCTGCAACTGCACGGCTACGCCATCGACCCGACCAAGGCCGGCAAGGACGGGCAATACCTGTTCGTCAACCGCCGCTTCGTCCGCGACAAGGTGCTGACCCACGCGCTGCGCGAGGCCTACCAGGACCTGCTGCACGGCAGCCGCCAGCCCGCGGTCTGCCTCTTCCTCGACATCGACCCGGCGCTGATCGACGTCAACGTCCATCCCGCCAAGACCGAAGTCCGCTTCCGCGACAGCCGCGCCGTGCATCAATTCGTCTATCACGCCGTGCATCAGGCCCTGTCCGCGCCGCTGCGCCCGGCGGATCGTCTCGACGACAGCGCCAGCGAAGTGCTGCGCCCGCTGCCCGTCGCCCAAAGCGCCGAAGCCAACGAACTGGACGCCGCCTTCCCGCCCGCCCGCGACAGCGCCGCCCCCCGCTACGCCAGCCCGGCGCCGCGCAGCGACGCCCGCCCCGGCTACGCGCCGCCGCGCCAGGGCCGGCTGCAGATCAGCGAACCCGCCACCCGCGCCTACTACGCCTTCCACAGCGAACTGCGCACCGGCCCCGCCGCCGAGACCGCCGACGCCCGCCTCACCACGGCCAACACGGCCGACCCGTCCACCCCGCCCGACAGCCCCACGCCACCGCCAACCGCAATCCCGACCCAGGCCCTCGCCGCCGACGACGCGCCGCCGCTGGGCTACGCGCTGGCGCAACTGCACGGCATCTACATCCTGGCGCAGAACAGCCAGGGGCTGGTGCTGGTGGACATGCACGCCGCCCACGAACGCATCCTCTACGAGAAGTTGAAAACCGCCTGGGACCAGGCGGAAATCCCCCGCCAGGCCCTGCTGATCCCCGCCGTCTTCGGCGCCGACATCCACGACATCGCCGCCGCCGAGGCATTCAGCAGCGAACTGGACGGCATGGGTTTCGAAATCGCCATCGTCGGCCCCGGCCAGCTCGCGATCCGCGCCGTCCCGGCGCTGCTGCAGGCCAGCGACCCGACCGCACTGGTCCGCGCCCTGCTCGCCGAACTGCGCGAACACGGCAGCACCCGCCACGCCACCGCCCGCCGCAACGAACTCCTCGCCACACTGGCCTGCCACGGCGCCGTCCGCGCCCGCCGCCAGCTCAGCCCCCCGGAAATGAACGCCCTGCTCCGCCAAATGGAAGCCACCGAACGCGCCGGCCAATGCAACCACGGCCGCCCCACCTGGACCCAACTCAGCCTCACCGAACTGGACAAGCTGTTCCTGCGCGGGCAGTAAGCGCCATCCCAGGCCGCAAGCACCCCCGTAAAATGTGCTTGAAGTGCACTGACCGACTCTCTGGAGCCTCACCATGCGGCAAGAATACCGACTCGAAGCCTTGAATCTGCAACACATCGGGCCTTTCGAGGATATGAAAATCCATTTCAAGCCCCGGCCAAACAATGACAACAAAGCCGAGGTTCATATTTTCACTGGCCCGAATGGTTGTGGGAAAAGCACCATTCTGTATGCGATTGCAGGGATTTTCGCTGAGAGTATCGATGAAACTCCACTACAAAGCCGCATCATGGATCAAAGCAGATGCAGATACAGATTCAACTTAGAAGAGGAAAGTGATGGCGAAATTGGTCAAAATCCATCACAGGATTTTTCCTTTGCAAAAGTTTATGAGGATATTGTTAATGGAAAAGCTGAACTCTGGCAGGACGTGATTATTAGCAATATAAGCCAGTACAAAAAACGCCATAACAATATAGCGCCATCCTCACCAAGCAACCGGGACACCTTGGCTTTTGCCGTCTTCGCTTACTCCGGAAACAGGAGCCTAGAAGACACCAGAATCAATTATGTCCAGCCCATCAATTGCTCCCCCTTCGAAAACGCCCTCTCCTTTTCGAAAACGATACGCCCGCAAGTTCTGATGCAATGGATTGCCAACAACAGGACCCAATCTGCTCTGGCCAAGGCCGAAAATGACCGCAGCGCTGCCGAAAAATATGATCGCGCCCTGCAAAGAATTTCGGATCTCATTTTCGAGATATCCGAAACCCGCATTGAATTCAAACTGATTCGCGAGCCTTTGTCCGTTGTCATTTCCGTCAATAACACGACCATCGGCTTTGACGGTTTACCCGATGGCCTGAAATCCATCATCAGCTGGGTGGCTGATTTGACCTTGCGACTGGAAGCCATTCCCTGGGCCAGCGCAGCCGCGCCTTTTGAGCAACCCATCATTTTGCTGCTCGACGAAATCGATATTCATCTGCATCCAAAATGGCAGCGCCGGGTATTACCGGCGGTGCAAAAGCTATTACCCAATGCACAAATCTTTGTTTCCACCCACTCCCCATTTGTGATTGGCTCTGTCGAAGACGCCTGGGTTTACCCACTCCCCGAATCAGGCAGCCAGAACGGCCCCTATGAAGTCGAAGGTATTTCATCCGGAGCAGGAAAAAGTTACCGGCTGATCCTGGCGGAAGTTTTCGGACTGGACGGTGAATTCGACATCACCACGGAAAAGCTCTTCCTCGACTTTTACGAAGAACGCAAGCGATTCCTCGAACAGAAAGACAGTCCGGATGCGCTGTTGCGCCTTGCCGAACAACTCAGTCAAAGAGGCGAAGAAACCCAGCAGATCATAGGAAGGGAACTCCGCCAATTGCACCGGCTTTCCGGCAAGGAGTTACGCCTTGCGTAAGCTGACCCGCCCTGCAGCGCCGAACTGCCTTGCCTCCCACGCAAGTCAGTGGACCGAGGCATGGCGCGCAGCCATGGAAAGCAAACCGAAATCCCGATTTGGGTGGGGATCCAAAAATTGCTATACAAAAATTCGCCAACAGCTTGCCCTGATGACCCAAGGTCATTGCGCCTTTTGTGATGGTTTTCTGGGCCGCGAAAGTCGGGAAACGGTGGAGCATTTCCGGCCCAAGCGCCGTTTTCCGGAACTTGCTTACGACTGGGGCAACCTGTTTCCCTGTTGCGATCGATGCCAAAGCGAGAAGAAAGAGCAGTTCGATGACCGGCTGCTCAAGCCCGATGACATGGACTATGACTTTTCCCGGTACTTCCTGATCAACTTCACCACCGGGAAACTGGAGCCACGCCCTGACGCCACCGCGACAGACCAGGCCCGCGCCCGAACCAGCATCCAACTTTACGGCCTCAATCTGCCGGAACGTTTGATAGCCCGACTTCGGGAGGATGAGCATTTCCGACGCGACCCCAGCCCGAATCTTGATGACTACGCCTACCGCTTCTTTCTCGAGTAGACCAGCCATCCTCTTTCGCCGTCCTGCCTCCCCATGCCCTTCACCCCCTTCCACCTCGGCCCTGGTCTGGCGATCAAGGCGATTGCCGGGGAGCGTTTCAGTCTGATTGCTTTCGGCCTGGCCCAGGTGGCGATGGACATTGAGCCGCTGCTCGGGATGCTGCGCGGTGCGGCGGTGTTGCATGGTCCGACCCATACTTATCTGGGTGCCGCGCTGATCGCGCCGGGGGTCGCCGGGCTGGTTCCGCTGCTGGGATCGCCCTTGCTGCGGCGCTGGAACCGGGAACTCGCCTGCCTGGGTCTGGACCGCTGGCGGGCGCCGGAAAAATGGTCGCCACTCCCGATTGCCCTCGGTGCCGGGCTGGGCACGCTGTCGCATGTGCTGCTGGACAGCCTGATGCACACGGACATCCAACCCCTCGCCCCCTGGTCCGCGGTCAATGCGCTATGGCATCTGCTGCCGGTGTCCGCGCTGCACGAACTCTGCATCGCCAGCGGCGGACTCGGGCTGCTGGGCTGGCTGGGGCGCGGCCTGAGGCGGCAAGGGGCTTGAGTCCCGTCCGCCGGGCAGCCTGAGTCCGGCGCGGTGGTTTTCACGATAATTCTGGCGTTCGCCAACGAGGGATGACGCACCAAAACTGCCGGTGATAGCATGCGCTGCCCTTGGCCGGGCCTGATCTGGATGCCTGGCCTGATGAGGATGCTTCCCCTGA
>JBEBBF010000338.1:0-7568 GCA_041158545.1 Pseudomonadota bacterium
CCGGTGCATGTCTGGGTCTCCGAGACCCGGCCGCGCAACCAGGGCCTGCTGACGGCCTGGGAGCTGGCGCACCACGGGGTGCCGCATACCTTCATCGCCGACAACGCCGCCGGACAACTGATGCGCGCCCGGCGGGTGGATGCGGTGATCGTCGGCGCCGACCGGATCGCCGCCAATGGCGATGTGGCGAACAAGGTCGGGACCTATCTGAAGGCACTGGCGGCGGCGGACAACGATCTGCCGTTTTTCGTCGCGGCACCGGCTTCGACGCTGGATTTCGCCTGCGCCGACGGCCACGGGATTCCCATCGAGGAGCGAGAGGGAGACGAAGTGCGGCTGGTGCAGGGCGCCCGACTGCTGCGCGAGGGCGCGGCGGTGGCGAACCCGGCTTTTGACGTGACGCCGGCCCGGCTGGTCGATGCGATCATCACCGAGCGGGGCCACTGCCCGGCCACCGTCGCCGGCCTGGCCGGGCTTTACCCGGAGCGGCGGCATGGCTGAGCCCCGTGCCGCGCTGATCGCCGCCGCGCTGGCGATGCTGGACAGCGGCCTGAACCGCGGCACCGCCGGCAATCTTTCCGTGCGCCATGGCGAGGGGTTTTTCATCACGCCGAGCGGCATGCCCTACCCGCAGCTGACGCCGGAGGACATTCCCTGGGTCGGGCTGGATGGGGTGAGCCAGGGCCGGCGGCAGCCGTCGTCGGAGTGGCGGTTTCACCGCGACGTTTACCAGGCGCGGCCCGAGGCCGGGGCGGTGCTGCACGCGCATTCGCCGTTTGCGACCAGCCTGGCCTGCCTGCGCTACGAGATTCCGCCGTTTCATTACATGATCGCCCGCTTCGGCGGCGACACGATCCGCTGCGCCGATTACGCGCTGTTCGGTAGCCAGGCCTTGTCCGATCAGGCGCTGCGGGCGCTGGCGGGGCGTTCCGCCTGCCTGCTGGCGAATCACGGCATGCTGCTGTTCGGCCGCGACCTGGAGCAGGCGCTGGCGCTGGGGATCGAGCTGGAAAGTTTGTGCGAGCAGTACTGGCGGGCGGCCCAGCTGGGGCAGCCGGTGCTGCTGTCGGCGGCGGAGATGGCGGAAGTCCAGGCCCGCTTCCAGACTTACGGCCGCGCCAATCAGGCCGACTGAACCGGAGAAACCGATGCGCGCTGCCCCTGCTGCCCCCGCCACCGGAATTCGCCAGATGCGCGAACCGCTGCTGCTGGCGGTGTTTTTCGTGTCCGGCGGCTCGGCGCTGGTGTATCAGGTGGCGTGGCAGCGGCTGTTGTTCGTTGCCTTCGGGGTCGATGTGGAGTCGATCACCATCATCGTCTCGACCTTCATGCTCGGCCTGGGCCTGGGCGCGCTGCTCGGCGGCCAGCTGGCGGATCGCCACGGCCGGCGGCTGATCGAGCTGTTCGCGCTGTGCGAGAGCGGCATCGGCCTGTTCGGACTGGCCAGCCCGACGCTGATTCCGGCGGTGGGCGAGGCGTTCATGGCTTACAGCCTGCCGGTGATTGCGCTGGTGAATTTCCTGCTGATCCTGATCCCGACCACCCTGATGGGGGCGACACTGCCGATGCTGGTGGCCTACCTGTTCCGCAGCCATGCCAGCGTCGGGCTGTCGATCGGCAATCTGTATCTGGCCAACACCTTCGGCGCCGCCGCCGGCGCCCTGGCGACCGGGCTGGTGCTGTTCCTGTTCCTGACGCTGAACCAGGCGATTTATCTGGCGGCAGCGGGGAATTTCCTGGTGGTGGCCCTGGTGCTGCTGGGTAGCCGGAGGAGCCAGCCATGATCAGCCAGCATGCCCGTTTGCTGTCGTTCTGCGTCGGTTTCCTCAGCCTGAGCCAGGAGATCCTGTGGATACGCCTGACCGGCTTCGCCTTCCGTGGCACGCCGCTGGCCTTCGGCGTGATCCTCGGCCTCTACCTGATCGGCATCGCCATCGGCGCCGGCCTGGGCAAACGCTATTGCCGCAAGCAGGACGGGCTGTTCCAGATCGCCGCGGTGTTCCTGATGCTGGGCGGCATCGCCGACCTGATCTTTCCCTGGCTGACCGTGCAGGGCTTTGCCGCCGGCAAGGTGGGCGGCGGCGTCATGCTCGGCCTCTGCGTAGTGCTGACAGCGATGTTCAAGAGCGCGGTGTTTCCCATCGCCCACCATCTCGGCTCCAGCACCGCGACGGATCGCGTCGGCTCCTCGGTGTCCAAGGTCTATTTCGCCAACATCCTCGGCGCGACGCTGGGGCCGCTGCTCACCGGCTTTTTCCTGCTGAACGTGCTGACGCTGCAGCAATGCCTGTTGCTGATGGGCGGGCTGACGCTGGCCACCGCGGCGTTCTGCTGGTGGGCGGCGCAGGAAGCCCACGCCCGGCCCTTGCTGGCGAGCAGCCTGCTGCTCAGCCTGGGGCTGCTATTCCTGCCGCCGCTGCTGCTGCCGCAACTGGTCGAGCTGACCGCCGAGCATGAAGGGGAATTCGCGCTGCCGGTGGAAAACCGCTACGGGATCATCCATGTGCTGCAGACCCACGACGGCGACGATTACGTCTTCGGCGGCAACGCCTACGATGGCCGGGTCGGCTACGACTTCCTGCGCGACACCAACCTGATCTCCCGTGCCTACCTGCTGGCGGCGCTGCAGCCGGAAGCGCGGCGGGTGCTGGTGATCGGCGCCAGCGCCGGCGCCTGGACCCGGGTGCTGACCGCCTTCCCCAAGGTCGAGCGGATCGACATCGTCGAGATCAACCCCGGCTACCTGAAAATCACCGCGCAATACCCGGAGCTGCGCCCCATCCTCAGCGACCCGCGGGTGCATTTCCACTTCGACGACGGCCGCCGCTGGCTCAAGCGCCACCCCGAAGAAAAATTCGACATGGTGGTGATGAACAACACCTACCACTGGCGCGCCTACTCGACGCTACTGCTCAGCCGGGAATTCCTGCAGCAACTGGATGGCCACCTGAACCACGGCGGCCTGATCGCCTACAACAGCACCTGGTCCTGGGACGCCTTCGCCACCGCCGCCAGCGTCTTCCCCCAGGTCTATCGCTACCTCAACTGCGTGATCGCCGGCCGCCAGGTCGGCCTCCCCGCCGAAGCCGACGCCCTGGAGCGCCTGGCCGCGCTGCAACTCGACGGCAAACCCCTGCTCGACCTCGACAACCCCGCCGTCCTCGCCAAAGCCAAACACAACCTCTGGCAACTCCACCCCTTCAACGAAGACAACACTCAGCGCCCGCTGGAAATCATCACCGACCAGAACATGCTGACCGAGTACAAACGCGGCAAATCGCTGTGGTCGCTGATACACAAGGAGTGAGGGGCGGGGCAGCCAGGCGGGAAGCGCAACGGCAAACGCCCCGTTACTGCCCGCCGTAAAAGCCGGGCCGGAACGGGCACTTCCACCCCGCTGCCGCGATGCGGCGCGAGCACCGTTCAACGCTCAAGCTTGCGCCAGGCCGTCACGCCGGGTCATCGATCCTGCTTTTGCTGCCGTTGATCGCCGCGCCTTACTTCTTCGCCTCCAGCACCCGCAGCAGCGAGGAGGTGTCGTCCTTGCCCCAGCCGTGCTGCATCAGCGCGTTGAGTTGCTGGCTGACCTGGGCGGTGAGGAGGAGCGGGGTGCCCTGGGTTTTGGCGGCCTGTTCGATGATGCCGTAGTCCTTGTGGTGCAGGCGGGCTTCGATGCCGGCAGCGAAGTTCCGTTCGACCATCCGGGCGCCCATGATGTCCAGCACCCGGCTGCCGGCGGAGCCGCCGCACAGGGCCTGGTGCACCGGGCCGCAGTCCACGCCGTGGGTAGCGGCGAAGTGCATGGCCTCGGCGGCGGCCTCGATGGCGGCGACCATGATCATCTGGTTGCAGGCTTTGGCGACCTGGCCGGCGCCCTGCGGGCCGACATGGACGATCCGCGGCCCCAGGCAGGCGAGCAGCGGCCGGACCTGCGCCAGCACCGCGGCTTCGCCACCGACCATGATCGCCAGCTTGGCGTCGATGGCGCCCTGGGCGCCGCCGGAAACCGGGGCATCCAGGAAGTGGGCGCCGACTTCGGCGAGCCGGGCGCCGACCCGCCGGGCGGCATCCGGGGCGATGGTCGAGCAATCGATCAGCACGCCGCCCGGCGCAAAGCCGGCGGCCAGGCCGTCGGGGCCGGCGACCAGGTTTTCCACGTCATCCCCGGCGGTGACCATCGTGAACACCACATCGCACGCCGCGGCCAGTTCCCGTGGCGTGGCCTGGAGGCTGGCGCCCGCGGCCAGCAGGGGCGCCGCCGTTTCCGGGCGCCGCGACCACACCGCCAGAGCGTGGCCGGCAGCATGCAGATGCCCGGCCATCGGCCGCCCCATCACGCCCAGACCAATGAAGCCGACCCGCATGTCAGCGCTCCTGGCCCGAGAGGCGTTCGAGCAGCTTCAGCACGGCGATGGAGTCTTCCTCGCCCAGGCCGCTGCCGACCATGGCGTTGAACATCTGCGCGGTGGCCGCAGCGCCGGGGAGTTGCAGCCCGAGTTCGTGGGCGCTCTGCATCACGATGTTCATGTCCTTCTGGTGCATCCAGGACTTGAAGCCGGGCTTGAAATTGCGGTCCAGCATCCGCTGGCCGTGGTTTTCCAGAATCTTCGAGTAGGCAAAGCCGCCGAGCAGCGCCTCCCGCACCGCCGCCGGGTCCACCCCGGCCTTGGCGGCGAAATTGAAGGCTTCGGCCACCGCCAGCACGCCCATGCCGGTGATGATCTGGTTGCAGGCCTTGGCGACCTGGCCGGCGCCGCTGGCACCGACATGGACGACGTTCTTGCCCATGCAGTCGAAGGCCGGCCTGGCGGTGGCGAAGGCGGCGGCGCTGCCGCCGGCCATGATCGAGAGGCTGCCGGCGATGGCGCCGACCTCGCCGCCGGACACCGGGGCGTCGACGAAATCGATCCCCGCCGCCGCCAGCCTTGCGGCGATGGTCTTCGCCGCCGCCGGGGCGATGGTGCTCATATCCACGGCGACCAGCCCGCGCCCGCCCCGCGCCGGCATCCCCGCCGCCAGCCCGGATTCGCCGAGCAGCACTTCGGTAACGTCCGGCGCGTCGGCGACCATGGAGATCACCAGTTCGTTATCCGCCGCCAGCGCCGCCGGGCTGGCCGCGCCGCTCGCGCCGGCCGCCAGCAAGGGCGCCATCGACTCCGCCCGCCGCGCCCAGACGCTGAGCTGGTGCCCGCCCTTGAGCACATTCAGCGCCATGGGCCGCCCCATGATCCCCAAACCGATAAACCCGATCTTCATCTGCCATCCTTTCGCCAGAAAACTGCCAGGCCGGCATTGTGCGGGGAAGCGGAAGAAGGGGGAAGCGCAAGGGCGCGCCCCTTCCGGAGCCGGCGCAGGCGCCGCGGGCTGCCGCCATCTTCGGCGCAGGGTTATGATCTTCCTGTTGTATCGCCCACCTTGCCGCAGCACGCACGATCCCCCGAGGTTCCGCCATGAGTGATGCTCCCCTGCTGTATTTCGCCGATCCGGACCGGGCTTTGTGCCTGGCCGCGCTGGAAGCCTTGAAGACGGATTTCGAGGTCCGGCATTTTCAGGACGGGATGTCCTGCATTTCCTTGCTGAGCGAGAAGCCGCCGGCGATCCTGATCCTCTCCAACAGCCTGGCCGACACTCCGGCGCTGGACCTCTGCCGGGACGTGCGCGAGACCGTGGATCGGCACGACACCCACATCCTGCTGATCCTGTCGCCGGAGACGCCGCCGGATTTTGTCGAAGCCGCGCTGGAGGCGGGCTGCGACGAGGTGCTGTTCAAGCCGGTGGATCTGGAAAACCTCTGCCGGCAGCTGCGCACCACCTACAAGCTGGCCAGCGAGCGTTCCAGCTATCGCCAGCAGGCCAGCTACGCGCAGCAGGTGGCGATGACGGCGATGACCAGCATGGGCGAACTGGGTGTCGTGCTGCAGTTCCTGTCGAAATGCTTTGGCTGCCAGTCGCCTTCGGAAGTCGCCGTCGAACTGATCGCCTCACTGGGGCAGTACGGCCTGGCCGGCTCGGTGCAGTTGCGGGTGCCCAATGGCGCGGTGACCCGCAGCACCAACGAGGACACCATCGCCTCCGACACCGAAGCGATGAACAAGCTGCACGGCGTCGGCCGGATTTTCGAGTTCAAATCGCGGATGGTGATCAACTACGAGCACGCCAGCATCCTGCTGAACCAGCTGCCGGACAGCGACGAGGAACGGGGCCGCATCCGCGACAACGTGGCGATGCTGGCCGAAGGCGCCCACACCCGGGTGCTGTCGCTGATCGTGCAGGAGGACAACCGCCGCAAGCAGAGCGGCATCCGCTTTGCGCTGGGGGAAATCATCGACATGGCCAGCGAGCTGCAGAACCAGCAATTGCTGACCACCCAGGCCGGGCAGCAGGCGGTGAATGTGGTGATCAGTCGCTTCGAGGAAGCCTTCGTGACGCTGGGCCTGACCGCCAGCCAGGAGGCGGACCTGATCGGGATGCTGGTGGACCTGCGCAACGAGGTCAAAGGCATCGGCCTCGGCGCCGATCAGGTGGAAAAGAAGCTGCAGCGGGTGGTCCGTTCGCTGCAGTCGATTGCCGAAGAGAAATTCTGAGGTTCAGAAGGCGCCGCGGCGGCAGGCGGGCTGCTTGCCGGCCGGCCACCGTGGCAAGCCCGCTGCAGCCCTGGCAGCCGGTCCCGCCCGCCCCTGAACCGGGCATCGGTGGAAGCAACGGCGGGGTCAGACCCCGCAGCTGCCGCCCTTGACGCCCAGTTTGCGCAGCAGCTTTTCCGGCGGGCAGAAGCCGGTGAAACCACTCTGGAACAGGTTGAAGCCGACAAAGGCGTTGAAGGCGAGGAACCACTTGCTGACGAAGACCGGGCTGCCCTCGACGCCCAGCGCGAGGGAAAGCATCACGAAAAAGCCGGCCATGATGCGGATGATGCGTTCGACGGTCATGAAATCTCCTTGTTGCGGTAAGCCGCGTAATACAGCACCGGGATCACCACCAGCGTCAGCAGCGTGGAGACCAGGATGCCAAAGATCAGGCTGATGGCCAGCCCATTAAAGATCGGGTCGTCGAGGATGAACAGCGCGCCCAGCATCGCCGCCAGCGCGGTCAGCGCGATGGGCTTGGCCCGCACCGCGGCGGACTGGACGATGGCTTCCCGCAACGCCATGCCCGAAGCCACCTGCTCGCGGACGAAATCCACCAGCAGGATCGAGTTGCGGACGATGATCCCGGCCAGCGCGATCATCCCGATCATCGACGTGGCGGTGAACTGGCTGCCCAGCAGCGCATGGCCGGGCATCACGCCGATGATCGTCAGCGGGATCGGCGCCATGATGATCAGGGGCAGCAGATAGCTCTTGAAGTGGGCCACCACCAGCAGGTAGATCAGGATCAGGCCGACCGCGTAGGCCAGGCCCATGTCGCGGAAGGTTTCGTAGGTCACCTGCCACTCGCCGTCCCACTTCAAGCGGTAGTCATAGGTGTCGCGCGGTTGGCTGACGTAGTGCTGGGCGAGCTCGCGTCCGCCGGGCGGGTCCTCGGCGATCCGGCCCGCCAGGCCGAGCATGCCGTAGAGCGGGCTGTCG
>JBEBBF010000339.1:0-4665 GCA_041158545.1 Pseudomonadota bacterium
GCAGGTCGTCGCTGACATAGCTGCCGCTGACCTTTTCCAGCGAGGCAAAGTCCAGCAGTTGCACCCAGTCTTCCCGGACGAAGCCACGCAGCAGGTCGGCCACCGCCTGCGGGTGGGAGAACAGGAATTTGTAGGCGGAATCGTGGGAGGACATGACGGGAGAAAACGGCGGGGAAGGCCGGGATTCTCGGCGGGAACGTCACTTGGCGCAAGACCGATGTCATTGACGGTCGCGGCGGTCCTGGCGTTTCAGGAAGCTGCGGCGAGGTTTTGCAGTACGCGGCCAGCCGCCTCCCGGCCGCTGCGGACGGCGGCTTCGAGGGTGGCCGGGTAGGGGGTGTGACAGTAGTCGCCGGCAAGGTGGAGGCCGGGCCAGGGGGTGGCGGGGCTGGGGCGGGCTTGCCGGGGGCGGCAGCTGAAGGTCGCCCGTTTTTCCTGCAGCAGGCGCCAGGGGCTGCCGGCGGGCAGGCCCAGTTCGGCGGCGATGCGGGCGGCGAGGGCGGTGGCTTCCAGGTCTTGCCAGGGGCCGTTGCCGGAGAGGATGGCCGCGATGCGGCGGCGGCCCTGCAGTGGCGGATGGGCGATGACCCACTGGCCGAGGCCGCCGTTGAGGGCGTAGAGCGGGGCGGGCGGCGTGAATTCGGCGGGGGCGTCGTAGTAAAGCGTCGCGATGGCTTCGAAGCCGCTGGCGAGGAGTTCGGCCAGCGCCGGCAGCGGGGCCGGGAGCAGCCTGGCGGCGTGCTGGGGCGCTGTGGCCAGGATGACCTGGTCGAAGGTTTCACCCTCCACCTGCCAGCCGCTGCCGCCGGCGTGCAATTGCCGGACCCGCTGCCCGAAGCGCAGCTCGACGCTCCGCGCCGCCAGCCAGGTACTTGCCGGTTCCGGCAGCAGCCGGGACAGGTCGCAACGGGGAATCAGCAGGTCGGTGGCGCCGGCTTCCGGGCTGCCCAGGCTGTCGCGCAGCACGTTGGCGAAGACCTGGGCCGAGGCGCGTTCAGCCGGGGTGTTCAGTGCGGCGAGGCACAGGGGTTCCCACAATTGCTGGCGGAGGGCGGCGGGCTGGCGGGCGGCGCTGAGCCAGTCGGCGACGCTGCAGTCTTCGATGAGGCGAAAGCCCGTGCCGCGCAGTTGCTGCATCCAGCGGGCGGCGGCGAATTTGTCGGCGAGGCTGAGTCCCCGCGCCCGCAGCAGGCCCCAGGCCAGATGCAGCGGCGGTGGCCAGTCGGGGAGTTGCAGCCGGAAACCGCGCTGGTCGGCGAGGTGCAGCGGTAGCCGTTGCAGCAGCTGTTCCGGGTCGGCACCAACCTGACGCATCAGCGCCAGGGTTTCCCGGTAGGCGCCGAGCAGCAGATGCTGACCGTTGTCGAGGTTTTCGCCAGGGAGATCGGCGCGGCGGGCGCGACCGCCGGGGCGGCGCCCGGCTTCGATCAGCGTTGGCCGCAGGCCGGCGGCGCTGAGGCTGACCGCGGCGGCGAGTCCGGCCCAGCCGGCGCCGATGACCGCGACCTTCATCGCCGTGTCAGGCCAGCAGCCAGGTTTTCCAGGCCAGCCACAGCTTGCGGACCGGCGTCAGCGCGATGCGCTGGTGCAGCACCTGGCCGTTTTCCCGACGAATCTCGTCGAGCAGGGTCCGGTAGATCGCCGCCATGACCAGACCGGGCCGCTGGTTGCGCCGATCCGCCGCCGGCAGCGCCGCCAGGGCTTTGTCGTAGTAGCTTTCGGCCCGTTCGATCTGGAAGTTGATCAGCGCCGTGAAATTGTCGCTGTAGCGGCTGTTGAGGATGTCCGCCGCCGGGACGTTGAACTGCTTCAGTTCGTCGATGGGCAGGTAGATGCGGCCGCGGCGGGCGTCTTCGCCGATGTCGCGGATGATGTTGGTCAGCTGGAAGGCGAGGCCGAGGTCGGCGGCGTATTGCCGGGTCTGCGCTTCGTTGTAGCCGAAGATTTGCGCGGCGATCAGGCCGACCACGCCGGCGACCCGGTGGCAGTACAACTGCAACGCCTTGAAATCCAGGTATCGGGACTGGCGCAGGTCCATTTCCATGCCGTCGATGATTTCCAGCAGCAGGGATTGTTCAATGGCGAACTCCCGGACCACGCTCTGCAGCGCCTGGCCCACCGGATGCTGCGGCGCGCCGGCATAGACCTGGCCGACTTCCTGACGCCACCAGGCCAGCTTGGTCGAAGCCAGCCCGAGGTCATGGCATTCATCGACCACGTCATCCACCTCGCGGCAGAAGGCGTAGAAGGCCATCATCGCCCGGCGTTGCGGCGGCGGCAGAAAAAGGAAGCTGTAATAAAAACTCGATCCGCTCGCGGCGGATCGTTCCTGGCAGTATTGATCGGGATTCATGGCGCCATTGTAACGGAGCGGGCAGCCAGAACCAGCCAGTCCCACGGGCCGAGCTTGGGCCGTTGCCGGAAGACATCGCCGCTGACCGCCTCGATCCGCTCCAGGATGCGCAGGCCGCCCTGGACGGTCAGGCGAATCTCCCAGCCCAGCCGGCCGGGCAGGGCATGCACCAGCGGCGCCCCGGAAAGCATCAACGCCCGGCAGCGCTCAATCTGGAAACCCATCAGCCGGCGCCATGCGGCGGTGTCGCCGCCAGCGGCAATTTCCGCCTCGCTCACCCCGTGCGCCACCAGATCATCCTGCGGCAGATAGACCCGGCCTTTCTGCCAGTCGATCGCCACATCCTGCAGGAAGTTGATCAGTTGCAGCGCCGAACAGATCGCATCCGACTGGGCCAGCGCCTGCGGCGGCGTATGGCCGAACAGATGCAGCAGCAGCCGGCCAACCGGATTCGCGGAGCGGCGGCAGTAATCCAGCAACTCGGGGTAGTCGGCATAACGGGTCTGCACCACGTCCTGGGAAAACGCATCAAGCAGGTCGGTAAACAGGCTGATCGGCAGCTGCCAGCGGGCGATCACTGTCGCCAGCTCGGCGAACAAGGGGCTTTCCACAGGCTGGCCGGCGGCAATCCGGTCCAGCTCTGCCCGGTAAGCCGCCAGCGCCGCCAGACGCTCCGCCGGGCTGGCCTCGCCCTCATCGGCCAGATCGTCGGCACTGCGGGCGAAGCGGTAAATCACCTCCACCGGCCAGCGCAGGGCCGTCGGTAACAACAGCGAAGCAACGGGGAAATTCTCGTAATGATCGACGGACATGGGTAGCGGCGAAGCGCGGGCAGGGTCGGCAGTGGCGCAGGTTTGGGGCAGCGCGGGACGGCGATTGTGCCCGCAAGCCGGCGGCACCGCCAGCGACCTATCCTGGTGAAGCCGATTGTCTCCGGCCCCAGGCCTGCCCGCTCCGGATCACGCTGTTAAATGGAAATGCGCGGCTCGTGCGAGGGGCCAGGGAGTCGAAATGCCGCGTTCCACGACAGGACCGCAGGGCTGCCGCCGCACGCCGGCCATGCCCGCCGCCCATGCTCATCGCGCTGACAGCCCCGGTCAACTCGGTTAAACTTCGCGCCTCGTTGCGCGCCGCCCCCGGAAATTCCGGTTTTTCAGGCGCCCACGGCCCAGGTGGCGAAATTGGTAGACGCACCAGATTTAGGTTCTGGCGCCGCAAGGTGTGGGGGTTCGAGTCCCTTCCTGGGCACCATCCAGTCAAGATTTTCCGTAGTTCATCCTGAACCCGCCCTCCGGCGGGTTTTGTGTATCCGGCGGGCATTTCCCGGCGGGGAGCCTTTGTGCAAGGCTGAAACCAGTCTGGTCGCCGATGTCGCCCTTGGCTGCCGCGAAGAGCGCTTGAAATTGATAAAATCATAAAAACAATAAAAATTGTAAAAATGTGATTTTCTCTATCGGCGTGTGCCATACTGAAACCGTTGATGACACGCAAGCGACTTGAATCCCGCAGCGAGTTCCCGTTTTGAAGGAGAGGGCAATGAACATCGGATCACTCAGCAGTGCCTACGCTTCCCAGTCCTATCAGCCGATGCAGCAAGCTACGGCGGTAGAGCGCAAGGAAAAGGACAGGGATGCGGATGATGCGGCGGTCAAAGCCGCCGCCCAGCCGGCTGCGCCGTCGCCCACCGTCAATAGCAGCGGCCAGGCCGTTGGCCAGTTGATCAATGCCATAGCCTGAACCCCACACACTCCTCAGGAAGCCCATGGGATTCGTGGCCCCGTCCTCCCCCGACGGGGCTTTTTTTCGGCTTGATGACGCTGAAATGTAAAGAATTCGTGAGGGTTTTGTGAGGTTTTGTCAGACTTCAGGTGCGTGCTGGGGCTGAAGTACTATCCGCGATCTTCAAGATTGCCGCCCGGCCTCCGCCGGTTAACGTCGACGGATTGCGCCCCCATGCCCAGCAGCGATGCCGCTCCGATTCTGGCTTCAGACCAGGTCACCCATCACCAGCATGAACAGCTGGTTGCCTACCTCCAGGATCTCGAATCCTGTGCCGCACGCGGGGACACCGAACAATTCCATCTGGTGCTGAACAACTTCGGTCACACGATGCAGGCGCATTTCGACCGGGAAGAATCGCTGCTGCAGGCGGTGAGTTCTCACATCATGCTGAACCACCGCGACCAGCACGAGGCGCTGATCGAAAGCTTTGCCGAGTTTTGCGTGCAGCTTTCGGAAGCCCTGGGCGAGGAACGCCTGTTGCGGCTGGTGGCTGCCCAGCTGCGCGAGCAGTTTTTCCGCCACATTTCCGA
>JBEBBF010000340.1:0-7303 GCA_041158545.1 Pseudomonadota bacterium
CAAGCACCTGATCGTCCCGCAGTTCCCCCTGGGTGGTTTCCTGACCTTCGTCGGCTTCCTGCTGGGGCTGTTCGTCGTCCGCCACCTGTTCCGCCAGTACGTCCAGGGCCTGCTGCGGATGTCGGAAACCCTGCGGCTGATGCTCTCGGCCAACCGCAATTTCCGTGTCGAACCCGACGGCCCGCCGGAAGTGCAGATGCTCGCCCGCGCCGCCAACGATCTGGCGCAACAGCGCGACGAGCTGATGGACGACGTGGATACCCAGATCGCCCGCGCCAAGGCCTCGGTCGAGGAAGAAAAGAACCGGCTGGCCGCGCTGATGTCCGAGCTGGCCCAGGCGGTGGTGGTCTGCAACCTCGACGGCCGCATCCTGCTGTACAACAACCGCGCCCGGCTGCAATTCAAGTCCCTGGCCCAGGGGCCGACCTCGGTCAATGGCGGCGCGCTGATCGGGCTGGGCCGCTCGATCTACTCGATCCTCGAAAAGAGCCAGATCAACCACGCGCTGGAAGTCATCCACCAGCGGCTGGCCAAGGGCAATGCCGCGGCGATGGCCAACTTCATCACCACCACCCGCAGCGGCCAGCTGTTGCGGGTGCAGATGGTGCCGGTGCTGGCCGGGGCCGTCGCCGAAAACGGGCAACGCCAGCTGTCCGGCTTCGTGCTGACCGTCGAAAACATCACCAAGAGCCTGGAACAGGAAACCCAGCGCGACCAGGTCATGCACTCGCTGACCGAAGGCAGCCGCGCCGCCCTCGGCAGCATCCGCGCCGCGGTGGACAACCTGATCGATTACCCGGACATCGACGGCGAACTGCGCCAGCGTTTCCTGACGGTGATCAGCGACGAAGCCCGGCAGATGAGCGGCCGGATCGACCAGATCATGGCCGACTTCGCCGGTTCGCTGAAAACCCGCTGGCCGCTGGAAGACGTGCTGGGCATCGACGTGGTCGCCGCCGCCCAGCGCCGGATCGAAGACAAGCTGGGGCTGCCGACCAAGACCGAAGAAGTCGCCGACAACCTGTGGATCAAGGCCGACAGCTTCGCTCTGGTCTTCGCGCTGGGCTTCCTCGGCGCCCGGCTGCAGGAGCATTACGAGATTCGCGAACTGCGCTTCCGGCTGCTGCGCGAGGACAAGCTGGCTTACCTGGACCTGATCTGGGCCGGCCAGGCGATGTCCTCGGAAACCTTCTACACCTGGGAAATGGAAAACATGCAGTTCGCCGGCGAGTCCTCGCCGCTGAGCCTGCGCGACGTGCTGGAGCGGCACGGCGGCGAAGTCTGGTACCAGCGGGAAAAGGCCGCGCACCGCGCCTATTTCCGCTTCGTGCTGCCGGTGGCGACACCGGAAATCCAGCAGGCGGAACAGGCCGCTGCCGGCGAAGAAAGCCGGCCGGAGTATTACGACTTCGACCTCTTCAAGTTCAGCGACAGCAGCATCGACCTCGACCGCAAGCTGAGCGAGATGACCTACACCGTCTTCGATACCGAAACCACCGGCCTGGAGCCGGCCAATGGCGACGAGATCATCCAGATGGGCGCGGTCCGCATCGTCAATAACCGGCTGCTGCGCCAGGAAATCTTCGAACAACTGGTCGATCCCGGCATGCCGCTGCGGCCGGAAGGCATCCCGATCCACGGCATCACCGACGACATGGTGCTCGGCCAGCCGACCATCGACGTCGTGCTGCCGGCCTTCTACGAGTTCTGCTCCGAAACCGTGCTGGTCGCGCACAACGCCGCGTTCGACATGCGTTTCCTGCAGTTGAAGGAGGACAGCACCGGCATCCGCTTCCAGCAACCGGTGCTGGACACCCTGCTGCTGTCGGCGGTGATTCACCCCAACCAGGAATCCCACAAGCTGGAAGACATCGCCAAGCGCCTGGGCATCCCCGTCGTGGCCCGCCACAACGCGCTGGGCGATGCCTATGTGACCGGCGAAGTCTTCCTGCGGATGGTGCCGCTGCTGGCCGACATGGGCATCCACACCCTGCGCCAGGCGCTGGACGCGGCGCAGAAGACCTACTTCGCCCGGATCAAGTATTGAAATGAGCCTGGCGCGGGAACTCGCAGTCTGGCAGCAGGCGGAAAGTCTCGCCCGGCGGATTGCGCTGGCCGATGCCCCGGCAGAACTGCCGGAGCTGGCTGGCGAAGTCCGGCAACTGGGCGTGCAGCTGCTGGAACAGGCGATGGCGGCGGACCGGCTGGCCCGGCTGCTGGCGCTGCTCAACGAACAGCTCTGCTGCCGCGCCATCGAGCTGACCGCCCGCCGGATGCCGCTGCCCGCTGCATCCTGGTGCTGGCTGAACTTTGGTTCCGCCGGCCGGCTGGAGCAGACCCTGATCAGCGATCAGGACAACGGCCTGGTCTTCAGCGCGCTGGATGCCGGCGAGGCCGATGCCCTGCGCCCGCTGTTCCTGCTCTTTGCCGACGCGGTCAATCAGCTGCTGGCCGAATGCGGCTTCAGCCTCTGCCGGGGGGGCATCATGGCCGGCAACCCGGCCTGCTGCCTGTCGCTGGAAGAATGGCAATGGCAGTTCAGCGAGTGGGTGCGGCGGCCCGACCCGGAAGCCCTGCTGAAAGCCAGCATCTTCTTTGACCTGCGTCCGGTCCATGGCGACCTGGCGCTGGGCCGCAAACTGCTGGAAGGACTGCGGCATCTGGTCGCCGATTACCCGGTCTTCCTCTACCAGATGGCGAGGAACGCGCTGGACATCGACGTGCCGCTGAATTTCCTCGGCGAGGTCGTCTGCGAAAGCCGCGAAGGGGGCGGCAAGGCGGTCGATCTGAAGAAATCCGGCACCCGGCTGTTCGTCGATGCGGTGCGCATCCTGGCGCTCGCCGCGGGCAGCAGCAGCGTCGCAACCCGCGAACGGCTGCAGCAGGCCGCGGCCTGTTCCGGACTGGAGCCCAGGGATGCGGCAGCGATGATCGAAGCCTTTCGCCAGCTGCTGCGCCTGCGTTTCCACGCCCAGGCCCTGGGTCTGGCCTCCGGCAGCGGCGAGGAAGTGCCCCTCGACCCGGAAGAAATGCACGACATGGAGCGGGTTTTGCTCAAGGAAGCGCTGAAGCAGGCCCGAAGGTTGCAACAACGTCTCAAGTTAAACTACAGCCTCTGAATCAGGGAGAACACCAAGTGAATAACGATAATCACGAGCAGACCGCAGGCGAATTGCGCAAGCGCGGCCGGGAAAGGGTGGCGGGCATCGCCACCGAATTCCTGCGGCGCCACGCCCCCTTCAACCGGATGCAGGCCGACGCGCTGGCCTTCATCAGCGAACGGGCCCAGGTCCGTTTCTTCCCGCGGGAGTCGGAAATCCTCGGCCCCGGCTCCGGCGAAGTCCGCTGCTTCTACATCATCGAGCAGGGCAAGGTCGAAGCCCGCCAGGCCGGTGAAGTCACCGTCACCGAGTATTCGGTGCTGAACCTGTCGCCGGGGGAATGCTTCCCCATTGGCGCCGCCACCGCCCAGCGCCAATCCACCAACGCCTACGTCGCCCAGGAAGACACCTTCTGCTACGTGCTGGCGGTGGAGGATTTCCTGAAGCTGATGGAAATCAGCCCGGAATTCCACCTGTTCTGCACCCAGTACATCGCCAGCCTGCTGAACCAGTCGCGGCAGCAGCTGCAGGTCCAGTTCTCGCAGCGGGCCAGCGAACAGCAGACGCTGAATTCGCCGCTGTCCGCCGTGGGCGCCCGGGCGCCGATCCATGTCGAGCCGGATGTCACGATCCGCAGCGCGCTGGAGTTGATGCACAAGCACCGGATCGGCTCGCTGGTCATCGTCGATGCCGGCAGGAAGCCGGTCGGGATGTTCACCCAGTCCGACCTGCTCGGGCGGGTGGTGCTGTCGGATGTGTCGCAGCAGGCCCCGATCAGCGCGGTGATGTCCACCTCGCTGACGATGCTGAACGATCACGACACCGCCTACGACGCGATGCTGGCGATGGCCACCCATGGCATCCGCCATGTGCTGGTGACCGACGACAACGGCCGCCTGTCCGGCGTGGTTTCCGAACGGGACCTGTTCGCGCTGCAGCGGATCGGCCTGCGCCAGATTCGCCAGTCCGTGGAATCAGCCCAGGACGTCGGCGCGCTGCAACAGTCGGCCAGCGATGTCCGGCAACTGGCCTGCAACATGCTGGCCCAGGGCGTCGGCGCCGAGCAGCTGACCCAGTTCATTTCGGCGCTCAACGACGCGCTGACCCGCCGCGTCCTCGAACTCAACCTTGAACAACACGACCTGGAAGGCGTCGACTGGTGCTGGCTGGCCTTTGGCTCCGAAGGCCGCGACGAGCAGACCTTCAGCACCGACCAGGATAACGGGATCATCTACGTCTGCCCGGAAGGCACCGAGCGCAGCGAGCTCAAGCAGCGCCTGCTGACCTTCGCCCGGGCGGTCAATGAAGACCTGGACCGCTGCGGCTTCACGCTGTGCAAGGGCAACATCATGGCCAGCAATCCCCAGTGGTGCCTGACCGTCGAGGAATGGGAAGAACAGTTCGCCGACTGGATACGCCGGCCGATGCCGGAAGCGCTGCTGAACGGGACGATCTTCTTCGACTTCCGGCCGCTGTTCGGCAACCACCAGCTGGCGCAGCGCCTGCGCAAGCACCTGATGGCGCTGACCTCGGACGCGACGATGTTCCTGCGGGCGATGGCGGTCAATGCCCTCGACGTCGAACCGCCGCTGGGCAAGATTCGTGACTTCCTGACCGATCTGGAGCCGGACCACCCCGGCAAGATCGACCTGAAGAAATACGGTTCCCGGCTGTTCGTCGATGTCGCCCGCATCTACGCGCTGGCCGCCGGCATCCCCAACACCAACACGGTGCAACGCCTGCGGCTGGCGGCGGGCCGGCTGCACATCAAGCAGGATGAAATCAACGCGGTGGTCGAATCGCTGAACTTCATCCAGCTGCTGCGGCTGCGGCACCAGCACCTGGACGCCGAGCCCGGCACCCAGGGCGACAACCTGGTGGCGCCCGACCAGTTGAACGAACTGGATCGGCGCATTCTCAAGGAATCCTTCCGCCAGGCGCGCAAGATTCAACAGCGCCTGAAGCTGGACTACCACGCGGGATGATGCCGTGAACCGTCTGACACAACTTCTTTTCAAGGCCGTGCGCGGCGGTCCGGAGCTGCCGGAAACCCTGCGCGCCCGACTGGCGGCCTGGCGGGCGCAGCCCGAGGACGACCTGCAACTGCCACATTACCGGACCCGTTACGTGGTGATCGACGTCGCCACCAGCGGGCTGCATGTCGGTAGCGACGAGCTGCGCGGCATCGCCGCGGTGGCGGTGGTCAATGGGGCGATCTGCCCGGCCGAAGCCATGGTGCTGGACCTCTCCGAGCTGTCCGACCAGGCGGCGTTTCCGACCGAAAACCAGCTGGTCGCGCTGCTGGAATTCATCGGCAAGTCGCCGCTGGTCGCCTACCAGGCGGAATTCGTCCAGGCCTTCCTGAAACATTTCTTTCAGCAAAAGCTGGGGCTGGATTTCGACACGGAGTGCATGGACCTGGCGTGGATCCTGCCGGACCTGTTCTCCGAGCGGGAAGAGGGCATCGTCGCGCTGGATGTCTGGCTGGACAGCTTCGGCATCGAGGCCATCGGCCGTTACGACGCGCTGGTCGATGCGCTGGCGACCGCCAAGCTGCTGCAGATCGCGCTGCCGCAGGCCAGCTCCCGCACCATCGAAACGCCCCGCCGGCTGGCGGAAATCGAGAAAGCGCGGCGCTGGCTGCGACGGAGCGGCTGAAAGGGCAGGGCGGGTGGGTTCCGACTTCGTCAGCCGGCTGAAACGCTACTACGCCTGGTACTCCCTGGGCTTTCTGGCACTGGTCGGCCTGCTCGCCTGGCTGGAAGAACTGGGCATGCCGGCCCGCTGGGTCGGCTACGCCTATCTGTTCTTCACGATCTTCCTCTACGCCGCCATCGGCATCCTGAGCCGGACCTCCAACGTCAGCGAGTACTACGTCGCCGGCCGCCGGGTGCCGGCGCTATTCAACGGCATGGCCACCGGCGCCGACTGGATGAGCGCCGCCTCGTTCATCGGCCTGGCCGGCACGCTCTACCTCACCGGCTACCAGGGGCTGGCCTATGTGCTGGGCTGGACCGGCGGCTTCGTGCTCGTCGCCTTGCTGCTCGCCCCCTACCTGCGTAAGTTCGGGCAATACACCATCGCCGACTTCCTCGGCACCCGCTACGGCGGCATCGGGCCGCGCCTCCTCGGCGTGGCGTCGACCATCACCGCCTCCTTCGTCTATGTGGTCGCGCAAATCTACGGCGTCGGCCTGATCACCAGCCGCTTCGTCGGCCTGCAGTTCGAAATCGGGGTGTTCGTCGGCCTCGCCGGCATCCTGGTCTGCTCCTTCCTCGGCGGCATGCGCGCCGTGACCTGGACCCAGGTCGCCCAGTACGTCATCCTGATCTTTGCCTATCTGGTGCCGGTCAGCATCCTTTCCTACGAAGTCACCGGCGTGCCGCTGCCGCAGTTGACCTACGGCAAGGTGCTGCAGGAAGTGGAGCGGCTGGAAAACCGCATCTTCACCCAGCCGGCGGAGCTGGAAGCCCGGCGCCTGTTCCAGGAACGGGCCGACCTCTACGCCGAAAAGATCATCCGGCTGCCCTATTCGCTGAACGAGGAACGCAGCCTGCTGACCACCCGGATCAACGAGCTGAAGGCCAGCGAAGCCCAGACCCGGGACATCGTCGCCGTCGAACGGCAGCGGCGGGAGCTGCCGCAACAGCCGGAACAGGCCAAGGAGCGCTGGGAACAGGCGATGCACACCGCCGCCGAACGCGCCGCGCCGCCCTTCCACCACGCCGAGCCTTTCCCCGGCCCGGACCCGGACGTCAGCAACACCCAGCGGCTCAACTTCATCGCGCTGGTGTTCTGCCTGATGGTCGGCACCGCGGCGCTGCCCCATGTGCTGATGCGCTGCTACACCACCACCTCGGTGCGGGAAGCGCGCAGCTCCCTGGTCTGGTCGCTGCTGTTCATCCTGATCCTCTACCTCACCGCGCCGGCCTACGCGGTCTTCGCCAAATATGAAATCTATTCCGGGCTGGTCGATAGCCGGATCGCCTCGCTACCCGGCTGGTTCACCGCCTGGGGCAAGGTCGGGCTGATCGCCTTCGAGGACATCAACGGCGACGGCATCCTGCAGCTGGCGGAACTGACGCTGAACCCCGACGTGATCGTGCTGGCGATGCCGGAATTCGCCGGCATGCCCTACGTCATCTCCGGACTGGTCGCCGCCGGGGCGCTGGCCGCCGCGCTTTCCACCGCCGACGGCCTGC
>JBEBBF010000341.1:0-3112 GCA_041158545.1 Pseudomonadota bacterium
TTCTTCCCGCCATGCTCAGTGAAACCCACATCCGCGCCGCCGCCCAGCGTGCCGTTCAGGCCATAGGGAAACCATGCCGGATCATCCTGTTTGGTTCCTACGCCCGTGGCAACGCCGAAGCGGACTCCGACCTCGACCTGCTGGTGGTGGAACCCGAAATCTCCGACCCGACCGGCGAATACCGCCGTATCCGGGAGGCCATTGGCAGCCTGGGTGTCGGTGTCGATCTGCTGCTTTACACCGAAGCGGAATTTGAACAACGCAAGGCCTGGTGGACCACGCCCGTCTACTGGGCTGCCAGGGAAGGCAGGGTCATCGGTGAATCCGCTGTTTGATCAGGCCAGCGAACTGCTTGCCGCAGCCAGAAGGGATCAGAAAACCCTGGAGATCCTGCTGCGGGACGCGGACTCGCCGCTGGAGGCCATGCTGTTTCATGCCCAGCAGGCCGTGGAAAAATCCCTGAAAGCAGCGCTGGTCAGCAGAAATATCCTGTTCCGCCGGACCCACGACTTGCTGGCCCTCGCCGACATGCTCGAAGCCGGAACAGCGGGCTTGCCGATAGACCGGGATTTGCTGCTGCGCCTCGGCCCTTATGCGGTCGAATTCCGCTATCAGGGTGTTCGAGCTCCTGAAGTCGGGACAGAAGAAGCCCGATTCGCCGTAGAAACCTGTCTCCGCTGGGCCCTCAACGAACTGCAGGCCTGCTCCCGGCAAGCGGACTAATCCGCCGCCTCACCCCAACTCGAAACTCGTCACCCCGTACAGCCGGTGGAGCGGGAGTTGCGGGAAGGGGCCGGTGTACATCCGGGCGGTTTCGAAGACCTTGTGCATGCCGTGGCGTTCGGCCAGGGTGATGGCGGCGGGATGGGGTTCCGGGACGTCGAGGAAGATTTCGCCGCCGGCCGGGGCGCCGGCTTGCAGGCCCAGGAACAGCCGTTCGGCCAGCGCCGGGGTGTCGGCAAACAGCGGGCCGAGCTTGTGGCCCTGGCGGCACGGCCGCAGCATGCCGTAGCCGGCCAGCCTGCCCTGATCGAGGATCGCCAGCGCCCGCGCTTGCGGCTGGGCCAGCCAGTGGCGCAGGAAGTTGTCCCGTTCGGCGGGGAAGCATGCCCGGTCGTAGGCGAGCACGTCAGCCATGGGCAGCGAGGCCACCGGGACGATGTCCGCATCCGCCGCGACGGCTTGCCCGCCCTGCCCGGCATAACGGATGTTGCGGTAGGCGAGCTGGAAACCGGAGCGGCGGTAGTTGTCCTGCTGCGCGACCACGCCGTCGAGGCCGATGTTGCGCCCGGCCAGGTGCTGCAGCCCGGCCTGCCACAGCCGGTAGCCGTAACCCTGGCCGCGGTGGCCGGGTTTGACGATGTAAAACCCGAGAAAGCCGAAATCCCCGCCGTAGCGCACGACGGAAATGCTGGCAATCGGCTGCCCGTCCAGTTCGCCGAGCAGAAAGCCCTGCGGGTCGGCGGCGTAAAAACTGTCCGCGTCGAACAGGCCGGGATTCCAGCCTTCCGCTGCGGCCCACTCCACCGCCAGGTCGATTTCCTCGCGGCGCATGGTCCTGATCCGGTAGTTGTCCTGGCGCATTGCTGTCTCCTTGCGAATTGGGTTTCAGTCGCCGGTGCCCCGCATTTCCTCGGCGGAATGGCGTTGCTGCTCCGCCATCACCAGCAGGCCGAGTTCGCGTTTCAGGTCGTTGAACGCGGCGGAGGCCGGGTCCCGCGGCCGTGGCAGATCGACCCGCTGGTCGCGTTTGATCGTGCCGGGCCGGTAGGTCATCACGACGATCCGGTCGGCGAGGTAAAGGGATTCCTCGATGGAGTGGGTGACGAACAGGATGGTCTTGTTCAGCCGGCTCCAGATGCGCAGCAGCTCGTCCTGCAGGTTGCGCCGGGTCAGCGCATCGAGGGCGCCGAAGGGTTCGTCCATCAGCATGATCGGCGAATCCAGCGCCAGCACCCGGGCAATCGCCACCCGCTGCCGCATGCCGCCGGACAAGTCCTTGGGGAAACGGTCGCGGAAGTCCTTGAGGCCCAGGGTGTCGAGCAGCTGCTGCACCGTCGCGCTGATTTCCGCCTTGCTGCGCCGCTGCACCTCCATGCCGAAGGCGATGTTCTCGGCGACGCTCATCCACGGGAACAGCGCGTACTCCTGAAAGACCATGCCCCGATCCGGGCCCGGCTGGGTCACCGGCTTGCCTTCGACCCGAATGCGGCCGCCGCTAGGCAGGGAAAAGCCGGCCACGGCGTTGAGCAGCGTCGATTTGCCGCAGCCGGATGGCCCGAGCAGGCAGACGAATTCCCCCGGCGCGATGTCGAGGTCGATGTCCTTCAGCGCGACCACGTCCCGGTCGGCGGTGCGGAAGACTTTTTGCACGTCCTGGATTTGAATCTGGCTCATTTCAATGCTCCAGGCCGCGATGCCAGCGCAACAGGTGGTTGTTCAGCCGGCTGACCAGCGTGTCGATGGCCAGACCGATCAGGCCGATGCTGATCATCCCGGCGATGATCTTGTCCGACCACATGAATTCCCGCGCTTCCAGGATGCGAAAACCCAGGCCGTCATTCACCGCGATCATTTCCGAGACGATGACGACGATGAAGGCGGTGCCGATGCCGATCCGCACCCCGGCCAGGATGTAGGGCGTGGCCGCCGGCAGGATCACCCGGGTGAACATCGTCCATTGCCCGACCCCGAGGTTGCGCGCCGCCCGCAGGTAGATGCCGTCGACGTTGCGCACGCCGGCGATGGTGTTCATCAGCACCGGGAAAAAGGCGCCGATGGCGATCAGGAAGAAAGATGGCGGGTTGCCCAGGCCGAACCACAGGATCGCCAGCGGAATGTAGGCAATCGGCGGAATCGGCCGCAGGATCTGCACCAGCGGATTGAACAGGTCGTGGATGAACGGCCGGGCGCCCATCAGCAGCCCCAGGGGCAAGGCCAGACCGGCGCCGATCAGGAAGCCGGTCAGCACCCGGTAAAGGCTGGAATAGGCGTCATGTACCAGCTCCCCGGAAAGCAGCCAGGTCA
Source organism: Pseudomonadota bacterium (assembly GCA_041158545.1). Taxonomy (GTDB): domain Bacteria; phylum Pseudomonadota; class Gammaproteobacteria; order Burkholderiales; family Rhodocyclaceae; genus JBEBBF01. The sequence continues at coordinate 3,028 of JBEBBF010000341.1, forward strand.
GGTAACTGCCCTGACCCGGCACGTAGGGCTCCAGCGGCAGCAGATAAGCCCACCATTTCAGCGCCACCGCCGTCGGCGCCGGCAG